>NZ_AEXS01000066.1:0-119931 GCF_000204455.1 Paenibacillus sp. HGF5
AACAGGGCCTGGGTTCTCCGGCTCTGGAGTAGGGTTAACAGGGCCCGGTCCGCCGCCAGTGTTGATTGGCTTCATTGGCACGTCGTATCTTACAATGTCAAAATCGACAGAAATCGTATCACTCCTGTGCGTCTCGTATCCGTCCTTCGTTACGATCAGATAGTAATCCGCCTCAGGAAACACCATGTATGCATAGAAGCCATTGGCGTCGCTATCCTGCTCCGGGCTCTTGTTGTCATGCGGCGCAAAATTCGGAACCGGAGGGAGCGTTACTTTCGTATCCGGAATGCGGCCGTTATCTCTATTCCGCTGCGTATCCGCATAATACAGCGTAACTTTGGCTCCAGCAATTTTCTTGCCAGTGGTGGCATTTCCTGTCGTTTCATCATAAACCGTACCGTAAGGGTCGACCAATGCCTCGGAAATATTCAGCTCTCCGTTAGCCTTCACGTCCAGCTGCGTCACTTTGAAGAGCAGTTCCTCGCCGTTTTCAGCTTGATAGCGAACTTCCATGGTGTATTGCTGCGCGCTCAGCTCTTCGTCTTCTATGGAGAAGGTGCCGTTCGAAGCCAGCGGGAACGCCTTAGGACGACCGTTCTCCTGAATATAATTGCCGTCCTTGTCCTTCAAATAGATACGCATCTGGCTGGTGAACGAATCGTTGAATAGCGCTGTTGTCCCATCCAACTGCTTGAACAGAACGATCCCTACCGCCGTTATGACCGCCGGAACGGTTTCGTCTTTCACGTTGCCGTCCACATTTGCTTTTTGCGTGAACTCGATAGGCACATCTTTTCCGCCTACCGTATACACCTTCGTATACGTGATCGTATAGTCGGTGTCCGCCTCGGCAGGGACGAAATATTCACCCTTCTCACTCGTCTGAATCGTCTGCTTCTCACCTGTCTTCAGATTGGTCACCGTGATGGATGCATTCGGAATGACTTCTCCTGTGTTGTTGTCACGCAGCACGCCTTCCAGATACGGGCGAGTATTTTCGAAGTGTGCCTCTGCCAATGTTTTCTCCGGAATGGTGCCTGTGTGAACGAGACTTTCAGGATCCGTCACATAGCCGTCTTTCGTATAATCATCCTGGGTCACCTCATACTGAAGATACGTCGGGAGTCCCTGCACAACAAGCGTCTGGCCATCAGTAAGCTCGAAGGTCTCTCCGCTCTTAATCGTGCCCTTGCTGCCGTCCGATTTCTCATAGGCGTAGGATTTGTCCGATCCCTCGCCTGTGAAGATGAGCGTGTACTGGAACGGCTTCGACTTGTCGTCTTCTTTGCCTTTAACCGTGTTGCTGATAAGCAGGCTGCCTTCGATAACTCGCACATTCGTGAACGGGGCAACTTCATCTTTCCCCACCATGACCCCGGTATACTGCCGTTCCTTAGGCGTGGTCACGTATTCGTCGGTTGTGTAGTCCTTCTGCGTCAACGTGTATTTTAGATCCTTAGGCAGTCCTACAATTTCCAGCGTCTCTCCATCCTTGAGTGTGAAGGATTCGCCAGACTTGATCGTGCCCGGTGTACTCGTCGCGCCATCCGACTTCGTATACGCATAGCTTCCATCCTTGCCTGCTTCTTCAAAGATGACAGTGTACTCGAAGGTCTTCGTCTTGTCGCCGCCATTGCCCATGACCGTATTGCTGACGGTCAGCTTGTTGACGGTCCGTTCATTGATGAAGTCCGCCTTATGGTCGCCTTTATTCTCGATTGTGCCGGACAGCTCTCTGGTCCCCGGCGTGGTGATATAACCGTCAACGGTCGTATAATCGGCCTCGGTTACGGTATAGACTAAATCCGCAGGCAACGTCGGGAGCGTCACAGATTCCCCGTGCTTGAGGGTAAACTTGCCTCCGCTCTTGATCGTGCCAAACGTATTATCCGACTTCTTATAGGTATACTCTCCGTCCTTGCCTTCGCCGGTGAAGGTCACGGTGTATTCAAAATCCTTGGAAGCATCGCTGCCGCTGCCTTCCACCTTATTGCTGATGGTCAGCATTCCTTGCGCCGGCGTAGGCACGACCAGCGGTTTATCGGAGGTTACTTTTACGCCATCTACCCAGATAGGCTTGCCTGGCGTATTTCCTACATACACCTGATACACATGGGTGATCGGCAGCCAGGTATTTGTGTCAATATAGGTTTCCTTCAACTCATAATACCCCGGATCCGGGAACAGCAGATTCAGTTTCCCTCCGCTATCGGTTGTACCTTTGGCGATTTGAGTTCCGTCGTCTTTCTTATAGAGCGTAAACTCCACGCCTTTTAGCGGATTGCCATCGGGATCTACCTTTTTCAGGGGCAGCAGGGCATTGGAGCTTGAACTGCCGGCTACGTCTGAACTGTCCAGCGTGCTTTCACTTTTGGCACTGACCGTTTTCAGCTTATCATCGCCCATCAGCTTTACCTCGTTGCCCATTTTATCTCCAGCTTTCGCTTTAGAAGGGTCAACCTCGGTTTGGTACACAAACTGGTAAAACTTATTAGGGTCTTTCATTTTGAATATGAGAACGGTGGTGCCTCCCGCGCCTGGTGCAGCTTCTACTTGAACTTCACCATTCGGGTCGCTGAGGTCCAGCGCTGCGCCCTCTCGTTCCAGAGCACCGCTGGCAGTCAGTTTAGCAGGATAGACTGCCATACTAGGCGCTGTCAGCACAAGCTTTCCGTTTTCTTCATAGCGCAGATTCATACCTGAACCTAGGGTATCCTGCAAATAAACACCCTGCGTCATGTTGAATGGCGGGGTATAGTTCACCGTCCATTCCAGCACGCCTGGAACTGGCTTGGTTACCGACTTGCCCAGAGTCTGAATAGGCACCATAACTTTGCGCTGTTCGGTGAGGACCTTTTCTACCCCACCCCATGTCATATGAAGGTCGGCTTTGTTATACAGCACCTGCTTGTCTGTGCCGTTCGTGGTGTATTCCTCCAAATATTTCTCCAGAGCCGCATTGGAAGGTCTAGCCTTTACTAAAATGACATAAGGGCTCTCCAGCTCGGAGAAGGTGAAGGTGCCTACGTTGCCGCTATGGGAGAAACTCACCACATGTGCACTAGTACCTGGTTCAATAAGTGTTTTGGCATCGTTTCTAACACCATATTCTGTACCCGAACCATTGTCCGAATATCCTTTCCAAAGCTCAAAATCCTTACCTTCAGAAAACGGCACGAATTCCCAGCCTTCGGGCAGTGTGTCCACTAGCTTGATATTGCTAATGACTCGATTACCGCCGTCCTTAGCCATTTCCCCTGTGTTATATCCAGGCATATTTACCCCTAAACGGAATGTGACCGTCTTGGTTCTCCTGTCATAGGCAGAAATCGTCCATGCCTCATTGTTGTCGTTTCTAATGTAACTGCTAACGTGATTCGGAGTAACATTTTCAGGCGTACCATCAGCTTTCAATGGCTTTGACGCAAAAAGCATATCCTTGTTCAGCATACGCAGATGCAGGTTGGTGCTGTTTTGCGCTTGTTTTACGGTTTCGCCGTCAATGAGCAAAGCCCGATTCCAGCTTGTTTTCCCTGCGTTAATATCCTGCCTGAAGAGGATGTCTGGGTTGGTCTCAAGTGCACGGAAGCTGAAGGATGCAGCTTTGTCGGTGTATCCGGTCACCTTGATCAAATCCGCCACCACTTTACCGTCTACGGTTAAAGGAATAGCCTTCATGGTCAGGCCGGTTGCATTGGTCTTCAAGGTGCCCTCATGATACTTCTTCCAAAGCTGCGCGGAATTTACATTTTCTTTGATTTTAGCAACTGTTTCCGCGCTCACCTCGCCGGTTTCATCCACAGCGTTGTCCAAGACGCTCAAATCTCCGTCATGCACCAGCACATCGTATACCGTCGCATTTGACAGGGCATACTGCGGCGTTAGATTAACGGTCCACGTGATGGCGCCCAGGTTATAATCCTCTATCGAAATAGAGCCTGTTTTTGTAAAAGCGTGCGCGCCGACGGTAATGGTTGCCTCGTCAGTTACTGCAACAGGATATCTCCCGGTAGTTACATCATTGTTCTGAATACCGCTTGGTGTATCCAAGTTCCAGTTAGCACGTGGGTCGATTCTGAAGCTGGAACCGCTTTGTACTTTAGACTTAATGATTAGTTCCACTTTACCGTCAACATCGTCAAAGGAATAAACGCCGTTAGAATCTGGTGTAATTGGTGTTTCTCCAGATGCAGCGCCATTCTCCCATGTCTGCCATGTAGCTGAGGTAAACTCCAGCCCAGCAGGCAATACATTGGTGATAGTAAAATCTTTTAACCCTTTTTTGTTATATTGGTTCACCGTGACCTTCCATGTAATGGTTTCATTTGGATGGTCATAAGAGCCCGATGCTTGTATCCAGTCGGGAGCAAAAGAAATCTCCTGACTCGCCTGCGCCAACGTATTATTGTCCTGTCTCAGTTCCACTTTGCCATTCATATCCCGATGGCTGCGACCAAGATTGCTAGGCGGGTTTCGATACTCGTAATAATAGGCTTCCTTTGGAATCCATGTTTTATATTCAACCTTTGGATCTAGACCTGTCCCTTGTGGAAAAGTGTAAGTCAGCGATCCGTCTGCCCCAATAACCGGAGTTACCTTCTGGTCGTTTACTTTGAACGAACCCTCCATATAGATACCGCGGACATTTCCAAAGCCGGTATTATAAGTAGCTGGATTTGTGTAAAATATCTTCCCGTCTAACGGCAATTTAACTGTTTTATCAAACTGATCGTATGCAGATACAGGGGACTCCCAAGTAATTGTGCCTTCAACGAATTGTGCCGGTTGAATTCCGCGATAGCCATACTGATCCCACCTGATCATTCCAGGCGAGCTTAAAGTCATGCTATACGCTGCTGTTACATCCGGGTTTAATAGCTCATACGCCCCCCCGAAAATCGAGATAGGCTTTGTATCACCGTAATTCATGCCCGTTACATCCGAATTGGCCGTGGTTTCAAAACCGAATGTAACCGCACGTCCAATACCGTTAAAAAACCAATCGTCACCATTAAATACAATCTTGATGCTATCCGGGGTGAAATGGGCGATGCCAAGCTGCTTCTGGCCCGTTTCGGTTGTTGCCATTAAGGGTTTGTTAGCTGTTGGCAATATCACATCCGCGAAGTAGTCATCCCTTTTTAGTTCGATCCAATCACCCTTCTGAATGTATAGACCTGGATCCGCATTAGTCGGATCAGCGTCATCACCATTCACCGGCACCTTGAGGCCCTCAGATTTAAGGGTAAATGCCTGTCGGCCCTGGATCGTACCGCCTGGAGCAATGTCCGTTCCCTGCGTCACCATAAGCGGAAAGGTTGCATTGGCATCCATGAATACCACCGTTTTGTCCGTCGGGGCTGCCGTCATCACTATGGAATTGTTCGGCACATCGTACACCGCTTCAGTTACTGACGGCGGTTCGTCCGCGCTCGGCAAATCGGCTTCGCTAACAGCCGCTGCCCCGGAATCGCTTAGCGCGCTATCCGCATATGCAGTGACAGAGAGCGCCACCGTTTGCAAGACAAGCATAATTGCCAAGCATAAAGAGAGTATTGCTTTACCAATGCTGCGTTTTCGTTTCAAGAAACCCTTCTCCTCCATTCCCGAAACTGCTGAAATTGTTAACGACAACAAGATCATCGACCCGATTACGCTCAAGTCGAGTAGACATCTTCCGTTTGCTAGATCCCAGCAGCCCTTTGCATCATCGAAATCTTGCGGAGTTCCCTCCTTTTATACCTCCTCCCTTATTCCGAATGTCCACACTTTCTTTTTCATAGTTTAAAAACCTGATCTCTACAAAATCTCTACAATGTGAAGAATTGCCTTCTACCTTCTCCTTGCAAATCTCAATAATAGATTGTGAGGGATCATGAGGGAGGAACTCCTGAAGCCTTCTCAGTTATCGGAAAATGAAAATGAGCCCGGCATCATGACCGGACTCATTTCATTCAACTGCCTAATACATATGGTGCCGTTCAAACGATCTCATGGCTTCCTCCGCCATGAAGGCAGGAGGGTGCGGCATCTGGTTCGCGCTCCACCACTCCCCCGTTCCGATTAAGGCCGAAGAAGTGAACGGAAGCGTGACTTCAGAATCCATGGTGTCTCTCTCCATATCGATTTGCTTCTGAATCAAGGTTTTTAGCTCATAGGACGAAATCAAGCCATCATACTCTGCCGTGATGAGTACGGTTCCTTCCGACTTCGCCGTTACTACACCGCTAGCGCTGATCTCCGCTATACTTGGATCACTGCTTGTATAGATGACGTTTATCTCTACCTTTTCGCGGCTTCCGTCACTGTATACTGCAGTAGTCACCGTTTGATCACTCTCTCCAACGGCCAGCGTAAGCAGCCCCTCGAGCTCAAGCCCAATCAGGCTAACGGGCTCTTCTTCGTTGCCTTCTGATACCGATTGTAAAACAGGTCGTTTACCCATACCGTCCCATCTCCAAATTGCGTTAAAGTCCCACCCTAACCTGTCTGTATAGGTGGATGGAGTTTCTATTTCAGTTTCAGATAGGCCTAATCCTTTAAGGGTTGTTAATGCTCCTTCAGCGACACCCTCTTTATCAACAATCATGCCGTCAAATGCATAATTATTTTCGAGCGTGGCGGTGTGCCCGGCAAGAACCCGTCCCATCACCCGGTTAGCCATCGTTGGCGCCGTAACCGAAGGGCCCAGGGCAATGACATTTTTGACGACCGTATCATTGTATCCGTATCCAGTTACTCCGCCCGCATTGCTCGTCATCGCCCGAACGGTTCCAGACGCATACACGTTTTCTGTTAGGCTGCCCGAGTTCGTAATTCCGATTAGGCCACCGGCCTGGCTTACCTGAGCGGTTACATCCGCGGTAGAATAGCTGTTTCTTACGATGCCATTGGAATAGCCCACTAGACCGCCGACTGTGCTGGAGCCTGTAATGGAGCCTGTTGAAAGACTATTCTCTATCTCGCCATTGTTCGTGTTGACGAGTATGCCAATTCTGCTCCCGCCAGTGACGCCGGCATCAATCATGGCTATATTTTTAATCACTCCGCCATTAAGATGGACTAAGCCACCGCTCGAGGAATTAAAGTTCACTATTTTCTTCCCGCCGCCATCCAAAACACCGGTGAACGAAACATCTTTAAAAAGTGACTCAGCCGGTTGTCCGGCGTAATCCAAATCATTGTCCAAAATATACTTTTCTGCCGGGAAGGCTTCCATAACATTCAGATCAGCAATGGACTTGATTCGGTAATAACCGGCTTCATTTCTTTCCAAAGGTACGACAGGCTCGCTTGCCTCTTCAGGGTTACTGATCAATACCGGACGCTTTAAAGCATCATTCCACATCCAAACCGACTCAACATCCCAGTTCAGCCTATCGGTATACGTGTTAGGGTCTTCAACCTGTTGCTGGGATAGCCCTAAACCCTTTCTGTTGTCAGCAGCGGCAATACTCTCGCCTTCTTTATCCACAATCATGCCATCGAACGCATAATTATTCTGAAGCGTTGCGGTATGCCCGGCAAGGACTCGTCCCACCACGCGGTTCGCCATCGTCGGCGTCACGACGGAAGGGTTAAGAGCAATCACGTTTCTAACGACCGTATCATTATAACCGTAGCCAGTCACTCCGCCTGCGTTGCTTCTAAGCGCCTGGACGGCTCCGGATGCATACACGTTTTCCGTCAAGCTGCCTGAGTTTGTAATTCCGATTAGACCACCAGCTTGGTTCAGCTGGGCCGTTACATCTGCCGTAGAATAGCTGTTTCTCACGATGCCATTGGAATAACCCGCTAGACCGCCCACGGTGCTGGAGCCTTCGATTGTGCCCGTTACATAACTATTCTCTACCGTTCCGTTGTTCGTGTTAACGAGTATACCGATATTACTCCCGCCAGTGACGCTTGCATCTACCATAGCTATGTTTTTAATGATTCCACCATTGAGATGAAATAAGCCGCCATACTCTGACGTGAAGTTAGTTAAGGATTTATTGTTCCCATCAAAAGTGCCAAGGAAAGGCGTCGCCTTGAATAAAGGTTCAAATAGCTTCCCTTCAAAATCAAGATCATTCTCCAATATATAATTTTCATTTGGGAATTCGGATATCGTCTTTAATTCTTGAATTGAACGGATGATGTAGTACCCATCTTCATTCCGATCAAGCTTCGGCTTTGGAATATGATCTTCGTTAATTTTCTCCAAATTACTTTGCAGTAATGGACGTTTGGCATCTTCATTCCAGATCCAGATCGAATCAAAATCCCAACCGAGAGTCTCCATGAAAAAAGATGGCTTCGTGAATGTTTCTGCACCGACCCCCTGTCCTTTCTCATTGTTCGGATCATTCACCGTAACGTTCTCACTGCTAACAAACATATTTTCATCGGCGTAATTATTGACTAAGGTTGCCGTCTCCCCTGCTAGAACTCTGCCGACAATTCGATTCGATGCCGTACCTGTAACAATAGATGGATTTAATGCCATGCTATTTCGAATGACCGTATGGTTATATCCGTATCCGCTGATGCCGCCAGCATTTGATTCTTCTGCTATTACGGCTCCGGTTGCATAGACCTGTTCTGTTGTACTCCCCCGATTCGTAATCCCGATCAAGCCGCCGGCTTGCTTGCCTCGTGCATGGACTCGAGCTGTTGAATAACTGTTTCTAACGATACCGTTCGAGTAGCCCACAAGACCGCCGACGGTAGAATTGCCTCGAATAGATCCGGTACTGTAGGCATATTCTACGATCCCATCATTCTGATCAACCAGGATCCCAATATTACTTCGGCGAACATCAATGTCAGCATGGGTGATTCCTACATTACGAATCGTCCCTTCATTAATAGCAAAGAGACCCGCGCCGCCCGAGGAGACTATAACGCCTGTAATCGTATGCCCTTGCCCATCAAACGTACCCGTAAATGGCGTGCCACTCGCGCCAATGGCTTCAAAAAACATGCCCTTACCGTCAATGTCTTGAGCTAAAATAAAATGTTTGTCCGGGAACTCATGCATTTTATTGAGTCCACTGGCACTTTTAATTTGATAGGGGTTGCCTTCCGAACCATCGCCCAGCATTCCTTCTTTAGCGATTAACGGTTCCGTTAACGGCTCTTGATCGATTGGATTATTAACTACTTTTACGACGATCGTATGTTCATCGCCAAATGCAAGAGGATTATCAAATAAAATGATTTGTTCACGTCCGAGGTGTTCCAGCGTTGCTTCTTGAATTACCGTTTCCAGCAGCTGTTCACCTGTATGATCGCGCTTTTCCCCGATAACGGTGACACGTTCAGGCGAGCTCGGGTAATTCAGGACCCCAACGCCCTTCAAGACGTTATTTTCTATTATTGCGCTTGTTAAGTTCATATAATTTGCAGGCTGTTTAATCGTAAATGAATCAATTTCAACACCGTCGCTGTTGTAGGCTTTCAACGTGAGAGATTGATCGTTTGATTCCAAAATAACACCGGTCTGCTTATTTTCATCATATACGATATGATCCCAGTCAAACGATTTGTTATCATTGAACGTTGGACCTGATGAACCAACTGTCACAAAGGTTGTACCTAGATTCATCGCTTCTTCCGATATATTTTTTACACCGTTTCGTATGGTTGTCCGTTTATACACATGATCATGACCGCCAATGTACAGACTGACACCAAGCCGTTCAAAGGCTTGAGACAATTTCACTCTCATCATGTCCATACCGGTCTCATCGCCTGATTGACCGCCATAATAAGGATAGTGTCCCATAACGATTTTCCACTTCTTGTCGGTTGCCCGCAAATCTTTTTCCAGCCATGACAGCTGTTTGTCGAAATCCACCACGGAATTCAGAACAGCAATGTGCATATCGCCATAATCAAACGAATAATTCGTCTCCCGATAAGTGCCCTCACCGTTCTTCGGCAGGTTGAAAAACCCGGAGTACGGCCCGAATTTCCGTTCCGTCGCATGTTCACGATCCCCGACAATATGAGCAGAAACTAGCCCCATATCGTTGTTGTAAATGTTGTTAAACACATCATCCCAAGCGTACATATTGCCGCCATTCTCGACCAAGTCTCCGACTTGAATCACCGTCTGCCCGTTTGAATTTTTCTCCTGCAGAACGTCCAGCATATGGTTAAAGAGCTGGAAGCTTTCCGGATTTCGATCCGGAACTCCCAGATCCCCCATCACATACATAACGGCTTCCTCTGAAGCTGGTGCGGTCCTAAAGCTATAACTGTCGCTCCAAGGTCCAGTCGGCGACATTCCATACCGATAGTCATACGTAGTCCCTAAGCCGAGTTCTGTTACATTCGCTTCATGAGCTGCAAGCACCCGATAGTTACTCTTTGCAAATGTATCGCCATACGCGACTTGAAAATAAGAGACTCCCGCTTGTACTACTTCCGCATTGTCCCACGTCGTCTCGGACTCAGGTTTGTACTGAACATACGACGTCTCTAATGCCTTATCCGTCACTACATTTATTCCTACTTCACGTTCATTCCCACCTACATTAACAATGGGTTGAAACTCATTTAAAATTTGTTCGGCATCCAGATTTTGCTGATCAACAAGGATTCGAATAAGTTCAACACGCGTATTTCCTTGAGCGTCGGTTGCTACATACTTAATGAAATACTCTCCATAGATGTCGACCTTGAAATGCTGATTTTGAACCGCTACTTCTCCCTTATCATTTAGAACGATGGCTTCCACCGATAAAGATTGACCGCTGTGATCTGTCGCCGAAGCGCCCAGCACTTCTACTTGATCCCCAAGCTTAATAGTATCCGGATATTGTCCATGAACCTTAATTTCAGGCGCATGCACCGTGCCCCTCGTTTCATCACCAATCCATATTGGAGCACTTATAGCCTCTTCACCGTCCACTTGGAAAGCTCTCACGAGGAAGTAGTCCCCATCTTTACTTGCTAAGGATACTTCCTGATTAAATTGATTGCTGGCAATATTGCCGTACTCCTTGATGATTTCACCGCTGTTTTTGTAAACAACAACTTTATCCAACACATCGTTAGCATCAGGGTCACTTATCTGTATCTTGAGATTAATTTTCTTTGTTTTGGCCGGAAGAATCGACCCCATCATCTGACCTTTGGCTGAAACCGCCATTTCTAAGTTGCGATCAAATGATACATAGGTGCGGTGGTTTCGCATCGCCTCGTAAAGGCCTTCTCTAGTAAGCTTTTTTCCCCACATACCGGTCACATGGGGCTGAACCATTCCCCAATTTCCTTTGTGCTCGTCCCCGCCAAACACAGGAGAAACATGCCAGCCTCGATCTAATGCTTTGGTATAGATTGCAAAATCATTGGAGGACTTGTATTCGATCAGATTAAGGTTTCTGTCAACTTCCCGGTTATAGTGTTTAAATTCATTGAAACTCCAATTTCCTGACGAACGTGGATGATTAAATTGCGCAATCGCATTCGGATCTTGGGCAAGTCTTGCGTAAAAGGTTGGCAGATCATATTTGATGTCGCTCCAGCCCCAAGTGCCGTCCGCACCTACTCCATGTGTTCTTGCAAACCATGGAGCATTAAATAAATTGATATGGCCTGCTTCATCATACCAAGTCACTTCCGTACCAGGCAGCGTAATAAATTCGTGATCACGATTGTGAGCATCTGATTGCTCATGCAGCAGCTTGTATTCTTCTGAATAAGATTCTTGAACATCTGTAATAAAATCACTGCCCGTACTGATGTCATAAGTGACGTCGTGTTCCGTCACTGCAAAAAAATCAAAATCTGTATTACCTTTCACAAAATGGTAAGCATCATTAGGCAGCAATATCCCATCACTGAGAGAAGTATGGGAATGCATGTGACCTTTAAACAGTGAAGTTCCTAAATACTTAGCTCTGTCTTTTTTAGAAACACCCTCTTCTTTATCTGAGGACGCGAATACATTCATGCCGTAACACAGACTAACAACCCCCGCAATAAAACAAGCCATCACAATAAAAGGCAGACTTCCTCTTTGGGACTTCAATTAAAATCCTCTCCTTTTTCGGCTTAAATGGTAAGACAGGTGTCTGACGGATAAACAAACAGCCCCTAAACCAAAAAATACAGTCTGAAGGCTGTTCATATCATCTGTCTTGTTCATCACAGTCGCAACAATCGCTTAATGATAGGTGCAAGCGACTGTGCCATGCGCAAAAATCCGAGGTCCGTTGGATGCGTTCCGTCAACCGTACAATCATTGATGAAATCATCGCCTAGCAGCTTAAAGCCGTCAACGAAATGGATATTACGGTCTCCTTCTGTCTGCCTCTGTTCCACATTCTCGATCTGAATCAGCCTGCGGCGATCATGAAGGCCCCTTCTCTCTGTATAGAACTGGTCTTCGGCAGTGTAAATCCTAGAGACTACTAATATAGGAACTTCAGGATGCCGCTCTCTCAAAATTTGGATGAAGTCAGGCAGCGTTCGTGCGATGTTTCCGGCCTCGCCCGTATTTCCTTCATAATCAAGAATGAACAGCGCCGGATCATCGATTTCCGACATGATATGCGCGAGCTCCGGCTCGCCCTTTCCACTCCCCGAGAAACCAAGATTGACGAACTCCACCGGGATCATACGGCTGAGAATATTAGAATAGGCCATACCCGGCCGGGAGGCACATCCCCCTTGCGTAATCGAAGTTCCATATATAATGACGGGTCTACTGCTTGCATAGGCGGGTGCTTCGCTTATGACCGCATCCTTATCTACACCGATCCACACCTCTTCTACCCCTTGATAGAGGGGCAAGTTTAAGGTGACGGCCACATCTTTTTGGGTATCCCACTGATAAAGCTGTGATTCATATTCTCGTTCCGTTGGCTTGAATTTAGCTGTGGTGATAAAGCTCTGCTCTCCCGGCTCTCCAAGATAGCAGTCAACCCCGCACTGCCCTGTAGGCGGCATATGATACATATTGGCCGGTCCGGCAAGACGTACCCTTATGACCAACCTTGAAGAATTGGTGCGAAAGCGAATTTGCCCGCCTGCCGTACAATAAGCAAGCGTATCAACCGCGGGAGGCAAGACCGCCTCGGAAGCCAAGGGCAGGCGTCTGTATATCCCATCCTGCGCAAGCCAAGGGAAGCCCGCGATGTGAAAGGGCGCTTCCAGCGGAGAATGCCATCTCAACTCTTCGCCATTCGTTGTCTCCGGGTATATCGTTCCGCCCAGTTGATCTAAGTTTATCTCTTTCGATTGAACGGTCATCTATTTCTACTCCCTCATTATATTTACTAGTAATCGTTCGTGTTTACTCCATCTGGAATACATACTTCCGAATCGCCTGAGCAACGCCGTTCTCGTTGTTGGTAGCCGTGATTACGTCCGCTATGGATTTGATATGCTCTTCACCGTTGGCCATCGCCACACCGAGACCTGCCGCCTTCAGGAGCTTCGCGTCATTATCACTGTCTCCCATAGCAATGACATCGGACATCGAGAAGCCCAGCGTCTGACAAACCTCGCACACTCCGCTTTCCTTTGTAATGCCTTTAACTGAGATCTCCATATTAGTAGGAGCCGAATGGGTAACCTCGAGCGTGCCCCAACTGAGCAGCTCTTCCTTAATTTCCGCGAGCCTCTGTTGATCATTGCTGCCAATGCCGAATTTCATCCAATCCCGTTCGAACATCTCAGGCGTCCAATCCTTGTCGCCCGTCAAGCTTTCCACGCTGTAGCCCCAGTACCACTCGCCCCGCTTGGCAGCAATGGTGTGCATATCGCGGACCGTGTCCCGAGGGAGGAAGACTCGCTTTTTAAGCCTGCCCGGTCCCTCCCAAATCTCTGCTCCATTGAGCAGCACCATGGGGGAATCGAGCCCAAGCTCATCCCAGAAGCCCTTGGCAGTTTGCAAGCCTCTCCCGGTGGAGAACATGACTTTAACACCGTGATCTACTGCATATTGAAGCCACTTTTTGGTCTCTTCCGTAATGTGCTTTTCATCCGTCAGAAGCGTCCCGTCCAGATCCAATGCAATCAGCTTATATTTCGCCTTCACTTGCTCTGCAGTATTCATCCCTTCACCGCCCCCATGGTCGCGCCTTCCATCAGAAGTTTTTGGAATAGGATATAAATAATAATGGACGGTACCATCGCAATGGTTACACCGGCAAACAAAGTCACCCAATCCGCAGTAAACTCCATTTGCTTGTTTGCAGAATACATTTGCACCGCAATAGGATATTTTTTGGGATCGCTCAAATAGATGAACGGCGCTAAGAAATTGTTATAGTACCCTAGGAACTTGAATACGCCAACGGTTACAATTCCCGGTGTAGACAACGGAACGATAACACGCCAAAACTTTTGAAATAATGTAGCGCCATCCATCGTTGCGCTCTCCTCAAGCTCCATCGGCAAAGAGCTCATAAACCCTCCGAGCAGCATAAGATAGAACACGCTTTCACCCAGACTGGACAGAAGAATTAATCCGGTCAAGCTATTGGTCAAACTCAGTTCCCGCATAATGACATACTGGGGTACAAGCGCATTGATGCCCGGCAGGAACAGGGACAACATAATCAAGCCCCAAATCAATTTTCTTCCTTTGAACTGCATTCGAGTAAGCGCATAGGCGTTAATTGTCGTGAAGAACAGTCCAAGCACCAGACTTCCGCCAACATAATAAAGGGTATTTAAGAGTGATTGCCCAAAACCGTATTGATTCCAAGCCTTCGAATAATTCTGCCATCTTAGTTCCGCAGGCAGCGCCCATATATCTTTAAAAAACTCAGGATTGCTTTTTAACGATTCATAAATAACCCAGATTAAAGGAAATAATATAGTCAGCGACCAGGCATACAGCACCACACGCCACACAATGTCCATTAACGTTCGTTTTTCCTTCAACTATATCCCTCCGAACCTTCCTATGGAAACTAATACTCGTAGCCTTTGTTCGGCACGAATTTATCGATTAACAGCTTGGCTGTTACTAGAATGACGAACAGAATCATACCGACTGCGGAAGCGTAGCCGTAATTTCGATACTCTACGCCAAAAGCTAAGTTAAACATGTAGAGGCCGATAACATCCGTCGACCCGAATGGCCCCCCATTCGTCATAATGAGGATGATTTCGAAGCCCTTCATCGTGCCGACGACGAGGAATAAAGCGCTGACGCGGATAATGGGCGTAACGAGCGGCATTGTAATTTTAAACAAGCGTGTCATATGTCCGGCCCCTTCAAGAATCGCCGCCTCGTACAATGACTTCGGAATTCCCAGCATCGCATTGGCAAAGATAATGACGTACAAGCCGACACCGCCCCAAACCCATGCCGGGATAATGGAGGCAAGCGCCGTGCTTTCATTGCCCAGCCAATAGAAATTCCCCATATCAATTCCGACGAACTTTAGAATCCCATTCAGCAAACCGTACGATCCGTCATAAATGAAGGCCCAGAGGAGAGCGACTACGACCGTAGATAACACGTTCGGAAAGAAAAACAATACCTTCAAAAATTTATTTTCTTTATACGTTTTATTGGTAATTAAATAGGCAAGGAGCAGGGAGATGACAATAACAAAGAAAGGCACGGTTATCATAAAAATCAAGTTGTGGGTAAGCGCACGCCACACATATTTATCTTGGAATGCGGTGACGAAATTGGACAGCCCGACAAACGTTGCATCCGTAAACCCATCCCAATTGAGCATCGCATAATAAATGGATAAAATGTTCGGAAACAACGTAAAGAGCAAATAGCCGCCAAAGGGAGGCACGATGGCTATGAACAGAAATATCCACTTCTGCGTATTCGCTTTGTCTAGACCCAAGCGCTTGCGCATAGGGGTCTTTAGTGTCGTCACAACGGTTGAATCAGACACAAGAAGTCAACTCCTATCTTACTGGACGTTTATCAGAGGTTGTTCAAAAAGTCGTCTTTTGATCACGAAGTGAGTCAATAAGTAACTCGGCATCGAATCTTGAATTCAGCCGGGCCTTCCGGTGCTCACGTACCCAAAACGTACGCTCCGCTCCTCACTCCCTAGCTTTATCCAACCTTCTCGGTGCTGAAAATCCGACTTTTTGAACACGTACTATAAGTCGCTTTCAGTGTGAAGCCTATAGGATCTCAGAAGTTAAAACGGAAGAGCGGAGATGAGTCCTCCCCGCTCCAACACGTCTTATTATTTCTTCTCAGCCTCTAGAGCTTTCTTCAGCAGCTCTTCGGCTTGCTCCAGAATCGGTTTCGGATCCTGCATACCCATAGCAAATTTCACAATATTCTCATTCATTAATTTTTCGGCTTGAGCAAGATTCGGATCGGAAATGTTGATAGACCGGCTTGCTTTAAAAGTCTGAGCATTATTGTCTGCAATGTACTTCAGAACAGATTGAGCAGAGCTGGAAAGGTTAGCCGCCCTGGAAGGATCCTCCATCAAATCCTTGCGCATTGGCAAAGCACCTGCTTTTTCGGCTGCAAATTGTTGATTTTCCAGCGTAACCAGCCATGCGATCAATTCTTTGGCCCACTTTTTGTTCAGTTCCGGCTTAGCTGCCCAGATATAATTGAAGTTTGAAGTTCCGCTTCGAATCCAAAGCGTTTGATCCGTGTTATCTCTGAAAGGAACAGCCATGAAGCCCCAGTCGAAGTCCTCAGGCGTTGCTTCCTTCATCTCATTCTCGACATGCGTCCCTGTCGATACCATCGCAGCTTGCCCCTGAATAACCTGCATTTGCGATTGCGTATGGTTCAGTGCCGGGAGTCCTTCTGCAAAATATCCTAGCTTGCCAAGCTCATAGAAGCGCGTCCAGGTTTCAACCGTCTCTGGATTTGTGTATTGCGGCAGACCATAGGTTCTATAATCCTCGATAAATTCATCGACATGGCCATTGATATCAGCCAGCTCAAAATTTTTGGCTGTTCCGAAAGCCCAGTTATGGTAACTTGGATGAATGCCCGGGAACGTAATTGGAGCAATGCCATCCGCTTTAATGTCTGCTAGAAGCGTTTTAAATTCGTCCCATGTGTTCGGGTTTTGGTTCCAGCCATGCTCCTCGAATAGCTTTTTGTTAAAAAACAACCCGCCAAAGCTGCTCGCCGTCGTAAATTCATATCTTTTCCCATTGATCAGCGGTGTTGACTCGTACATGCCTGGCATCATAAGATCCTTGACCTTTTTGTCCGGTACGTCTGGAAGAGGGAATTCCCAAATGTCATCCATGGGTTCAAGCTTTCCGGCTTCAGCGAGCCCTATGATACCTCCAGACGGGTCTGTATTGAATAGATCAAACATGTCATTATCATTGCCTGCAGAGATTTTTGTAGAAAGAATCGTCTTCATATCAGCTGAAGCGGTGATGTCTACTTTGACATTGGGATACTTGGCTGTGAACGATTCAACTGCATAATCGAACCACTCCCGGCCATATCCTCCTACAAAGAAGCCTACCTTTAGCGTTACTTCCTCATTCTTCGGCAATCCATTCTCATAAACTTCGACTTCTGCAGATACACCCGGCTTATCCGAACCAGCAGGAGTAGTACTTGGACTAGCCCCGTTCTTTCCGCTGTTTCCACCGCAACCAGCCAGCATGGCTAAAGATAATGCCGCTGCAACACCCGTGCTCATGAATCGTTTCATTTTCCCATTAAACATTATTCCGCCCCCGTTAATTAATAAATAAATTGGATTAACTATTTAAGCATAACTGTGATTTGTTAATCAGCAATCAAATCCGGGTAAATAATTTGTAAACAACTTTTGGCTTATAGCCACTTAAGCATCACCTCCCATATATTCTGTAAACGCTTACATTCTAATCACTTATCGGCCAGTTGTCAACCTTTTTGTCAATCGATTTGATCATTGATGACCCTCTTAATAATGGGGAGAGTTAATCGAAATGCCCGAATCTCCAGAAATGTTAATTTAAGCTGGAATCCCACGATGCTTCTAAGACTTCGATTAGCGCAGAATCCGCCTTTTATGCCAAGACGATGCATAATATACTTCGTGCGGCGGACATGAAATAAATTGGTTATGATAACAAAAGATTTTAGATGGTACTGCTCCATCAATTGCTTGCTAAAGATCAAATTTTGAACGGTGTTGTTTGACTTGTCTTCTTTTAATACTCTTTTTGCTGGGATGCCCTTCTCAACCAGGTACTTCTCCATCAGCTCCGCTTCCGAGCGACGTGAACCAACCGCTCCCCCCGATACAATAATATATTTGTGCCCATACTGCCGAAATAGTTTGTAAGCTTCATCCAGTCTTTCTTTAAGCAAAGGGTGTATTCGGCCGTCTTTAGATACATAGCCAAGTACAATAAGTGCATCTGCTTTACCAGGTTGTAACATAACTGCATGCAGCCAGCATATGTAAGTCAGCACCGTCATCGCTGCTATTGCAATTATCCATCCAATCCATACCATTACTTACTCCTCTAGGCGTCAATTTGTTGTATTTAATCAAATCATTTTACAAATATAATATCCTTTTTTATTACAATGTCAATACAATTGGCTGCGTTTTTTTCAGTGTCTTTGGATTAAAAGATTTCGTGCTGATCGTATCACGCTGCATAATACGGCCATTTATCATTGTTTTTGGACATTTAAAAATGTACGTTAGTTGAATTAAACGAACTTGCAACTTTTATTCGCCTCGTATTAATGCTACACTTGAAGCAAAGTATGTTCCTAATTTGTCAAATGTTTTGAATCTATATTATATAAAACGTTGTTGGAAAGAGGATGCATATTGTGAGTGATTCTGTTAAACAAACCAGCCATATGTTATTAAAATCAATAAATCAGCAGAAGGTTCTTTTTCTCATTTATTCAGAGGGGCCGATCTCTCGCGTAGAGCTTGCGGAAAAGACTGGGCTAAGCAGACAAACGGTAACCAATATCGTCAATCGCCTGTTGAAGGAAAAAATAATCGTGACAGGGGAGCTTATCGACTTGGAGGCAGGCAGCGGAAGGAAAAGAGTCGGCCTTCATATCAACAGCGGCCATTTTTATGCCATCGGGCTTGAGCTCGCCGGCAAATACATTCGCGGAAAAGTGTTCAACCTGCGTCAAGAAGCTGTCGCATCCGCAGAACGCACGAGCAACAAATATGGTTCTATAGATGTGCTGATGCAGCTGTTACATGAAGTTATCGATGAGCTGCTCACCCAGGTGCCCAACACCTCCAAAGTAAAAGGGATCGGAATCAGTATGCAGGGCCTGGTCGATTCTCAGCATGGCATCGTTCTGCGGACACCCGGCATAGGCGTTCATCGCCTGCCGCTCAAGCAGCTGCTTGAAGACAAATATGACATACCCGTGTATATCGAGAACGATGTCAATCTTCTCTCTGTCAACGAGAATATGAACGGCTGCTTGAAGGATTCCAATAACAATATCACCATCAAGTTTGATTATGGTACAGGCGGCGCGATCGTCCATGATAAACAAATTATTGCAGGATCAAGCTTTGTTGCAGGTGAATTCGGGCATTATAAAGGCTTCTATGGAGAAGATGCCTATCCATGCCATTGCGGCAGATCCGGATGCTTAACGACGCTGGCTTCCAGCAGCGGACTTAGTGTCTCCATCAAATGCACACTAGAGGAGTTCGCAGAAGGCATAAGAACAGGAGATCCTAAGTTCCTTGGTTTATACGAAAAAATTGTTGATGGCATCGCGATCGCCGTTACCAATATCATTACATTTATAAATCCAGACAGTCTGCTTATAACGGGCCGAGTCATTCATACCATCAGTCCCGAAATGTTCAATGAGATTAGAGCCAGGGTGATGCACCAGTTGCCTGTAACAGTTAATAACGTACAATTGATCTATCTTCATAACAAACCGGATGAAACCAAGCTTGCTGCCGGGTTAGTTATTAAACGCGCATTTGAAATACCGCTGGATACTTTATCTCTTTAATTGCGCCCCGTTTTTTGATGTCATGCCTAAAATGGATAAGTCGATCGTACTCAATAAACAGAACTCTCCAGACTCGGAGAGTTCTTTCTATGTTATCCATATACTTCGCCCATATCGACAGTACATTGGTATTTCCCCTGGTAGACGCTAGTGCGTCGATTCCGTTTGCGTATCAACTCAGCGTTAGATTAGCCAATCGTCGTATCTCATCGCTTAACCTTCGATTGACGGGATACCCTTCTTCTATGAAATTTAAAATGCGAAGTGCCGATTCGGGAACATGATCATATCCCTGTATCATGTCTCCAATGATTTCCGCAAAACGGGGGTATCTCCTCTCTAACCGCCTCTCATTGCCGAATGGGTCGGGATAGTAGTCCACCTCTTGCTCCAGCAGATGGAGCACGGATAGAATCCTGTCCACTGCGTATCCTTGAACAAACCTCGCCGCGGATAGACGCTCTCCCCTAGCATAGCGACCGAGCCCCACGTATAGATTTGTTAAGGCTTCATTCAAAGGAAAGTCCAAGGAATCCACTTTTAGGCTGGGGACCGGGTTGGAAGGTTTGGCGATTGCCGTATTGGCATACATGGGGTCCTTCCAAATGACCCGGCCTTCCGTATAGGTGGCGTTCGCCAGCTCCCATTCCTCGAATACAGCATATTCCCCGAAAATACCGTCCTCGAACAGTACTTTGTAGCCAATATCCGAATTCTTAAACGAATAGGCAAGAGGGTGTACGTCCTCGAGCCAATCCAACCGGTCTATATATCTGTTTTTCTCTCCGGGCTTTACAATGACAAAGAAGTCTAAATCCGAATATTCATCCAACCGTTCTGTCTCGACCCCAACGGAACCGACTCCTAATAATAAAAGAGCTCCCCCTTTGCGTTCGAGCGACATGCCGATCTCGCCCAGCCGCTGTAACAGCGATTCTGTTCTCAACATTACGAATCCTCCCCTGGTTTTGGAATGCAAAAAGGGTCCAACCCACTTCTCAGCGAGGTTGAACCCGAAGGTTGCATTGCCTTTATTATCCTACCGTGAAATTATCACGTATACTTATTGCTGTCAATCGAAAAACTTGCCGTTACTTGTGATGAGGTTCAGCTTAACGGGTCTATCGGCGAAAAGTTATTCTCCGATCACTGCCGCCCGATACACATGAGTTGAGTTGCCATCTGAAATACGATGTCATTAAAGTACGGTAATCCACTTTCAAAAATGGCTTTCAAATAGTCACCCTCAATCCTGCCAAAAGGCTATCCCTGCAGCAACTCGTCCCGCGCTTCGGTCAGCGCGAACCCCAGCAGGTTTCGGCCCCGCCATTTCACGGGATTCTCCGCATCCGGATTGGACTGGCCCATGCCGATCCCCCATATTCGGTCCCGCGGGCTTGCTTCGACGAGGATGCGGTTCTTCGTCGACTTGAGATAATCGCCGAGCTCCGGATTCTGCGAAAACTTGGCCAAGCTGGCTCTTTTGACGATGCCGTAGCATTCCTTGTCCCAAGTATCCTTGTCAAAGTTTCGGACCGCGCGCCCATAAGCCTTCATCTCCTTGGGATGCTTAGCCGTAAGGATCGACTCCAGCATTTCGTTGTCGCCGAACAGCCTTGCCTTCTCGGCCATCATAAACTGCTCGGCACAGGAATACTCCGTTCCCTCTACCGTGAACGGGCACATCCACCACTGGCTGAAGCAGCTTTTGTCGACGCTCCCGTCCTTAGGCGGCGTATGGCCCCAAAAGAATATATACTTGAACGTTTTTCCTTCGTTATAAGCTTTTCTTAGCTCATCGAGATTGTAAATCATCCTTTAATCCTCCAGTTTTCTCCGATACAACCGGGATGGCCGATGTCCCGCATTTTCGGTGTAATGATCGGTCTCCGCCACGAGATCGGCCACCTTGCGCCGGAAGGCCGCCTTCAATAGCTCTTTATCCATAATAACCTCATAAACCTGCTGCAGTTCCGTCAAGGTAAAAAGCTTTGGCATTAAGTGCAGCGCAATATCGGTATAATTCACTTTTCCCCGCAGCCGCTCGATCGCGCATGCTATAATCTTTACATGGTCGAAGGCCAATCCGTCATTCGATACGATCTTATACTCCGTGCTAGTCGATGTCGTCTTCACGGTCAACGTTCTGGCCACGACCGCCGAAAGCTCCTCTTCACCGCTTAGCTTGAGTTCATACTCCAGCGTCTTGACGTATCCGTCCTCCATCAACTCTTTCTGCTCCCGCAGCAGCCGATAGGAGACCTTGAACCAAGAAGCGTCGGCCGCATCGTCTCCCGCTCTAAGCTCCAACTTGTCGCTGTTGATCAGAGCCATGTAGCTGCAGCTCATCACCCAGGTTCGGGGATCTCGCCCGATATCGCTGAACGTATACAACTGCTCCAAATAAACGTCGTCCACGCCGGTTTCCTCACGCAATTCCCTTGCAGCGGCCTGCTCAGTCGTCTCGCTCGGCTGGACAAAGCCGCCAGGCAGCGCCCATTTACCCAGGAAGGGGTGACCTCCCCGGCGGATGAGCAGGATGCGGAGCTCTTTTTCCGGTAATTTGCGATAACTGTCAGCCTCCTCATCCGTAACCGTGAAGATCACCATATCGGCTGCCACCGAAGGCCGCTCGTAATCTCCTGCCCGGTACTGCTCCAAAAATTCGCGTTCCGTAAGCCCGTTCCGATCCAACAAATCCATTGGGGGCGCCTCCTTATTTTTTGATTCTAATGAGCTGTGGTTATGGGTTCATTTTACTCCCTGCCTGCATCGAATTCTAACCGTTCAGCTCCCCGAAATAGTTTCGATAGGGCTCGAACTTTGCCAGCACCTCGTCTACCTTGCGCATGCGTTCCTCCAAGCTCCCCCGCAGCGTAATGTAGGGAATTCGCCGCTCCTTCAAATCCGCGATGATCTGTTTATGAAAAACATGCCGCTTCTGATCCCCGCTTCGATCCCACGTATCGTCGTAAGGAATATCATCGTCGCACAAGAAGAACAGATCGTAGCGCTGCGCGTTCTCCAGAGCAATTCGGGTCAATAGCTCCGGGACCCGACCGTGGTAATCCAAGGCGAACATATATGTCGTAATCGCATTGGTATCAACGAACAGGAATCGATTCGCCGCAAGCAAAGCCTGCTCTTCACGCTCGATATGACCCACTGCGATTTCATCGAACGCCTCTAGGCCGATTCTGCGGTCCACCTGATGCTCGGTCCAGTAATCGCGTCCGTATTCGCTCGCGTAGGTCGTGTTATACCGTCTTGCCAGCGCTTCGGTGATCGTCGACTTTCCCGTCGACATCGCCCCAACAAATACCACCTTCGTGATTAAGTCCCGGTACACGATATCACTTATGAACTCCCTATATTTATATGGGTTGGAACGGATCATCGTTGCAGAGATTGGAACCCGCTCCCGGGCTTCATCGACCCGCCGGTCGACCGAGCCCAAAGCGAGACTCATATGCCTGCCGTAAAATTCGCTCGAGTAAAAATGCGTGACTTGCTCGCCGTTCAGTAAACCGAGTATATACTGTTCTTCCCGAATCTCATGCGCTCTGTCATTCGAATACCCGTCCGGTCCGTCCCAAGCTTCGATGACCCGGACTGCCGGGTATAGTCGCCGTATCCAATTCGCCCGGATATGAAGCGGGATCGGAGTGACCGTCGTCTCGTAAATGACCACGATCAACTCATCGACCTCTTGCAGCGCCGTTTCGATCATGAACTGATGCCCTTTATGCAGCGGGGCAAACTTCCCCAGCGTTAATCCGAGCGTTTTCATGCCGCCACCTCCCTGGCCCCTTTGTTCCAATTGTAATAGCCGTATACCGCATTGACCAAATACGCGCTCCACATGACGATCATCAGCATGCCTTCGCTGCTGCCCTCCAGCAATCGAATCGCCCACAGCAGCACCGTAAACAAATTCAACACAATATAGACCAGCCATTGCTCCTTGAATCTGCGGACCATTAAGAAGGTGGCTACAACGGACAGCACCGTCGTAGTCGCATCGATGTAAGGCGAGTTCTGTCCCGGGATGAACGAAAGCCCATATCCCAGCAGCAAACAGCCTAATACGCAGACCGCCCCAACGAGAAGCAGACCTCTAAGCTCCATTTGACGCATGATCAGCTTGCCGTCTTGGCGGTTATTTTTCCACATGTAGAAGCCAATGACGTTCATCGGAACGAAGAATAGCAGATTCAGCATGACCTCTCCAAACAACCCGTTAATATAGGCGAGATAAGCGTAACCGACGGTATTGTACATGCCGAAAACATAGCTCATCAGGTTGCCCTTCGCCGCAAGCACCACGCATAGCACCCCGGTAATAAAAACGGTAAATCCGAATAAAGAGTCCTTTGAAATCACCGTAAACCCGACAGCAATCGAGGTAAACAGCGCCAACCAAGCTATTTCGAACAGGTTCCAGCCACTCGCAACCTTCTTCACATTGCATCCCCTCCGTCTTCTCCACTGAGTTTACAGAACGAAAACGCCTAATCAAACTTAGTATCATTTTGTTAATAACATTTTGTTACTATCAAAATAACAGAAAAGCCCGCGTAGGGCAAGTGAAATCTCCCCATTTATCGGAGGCTTGATCTTTTAGCTTCTGTAGTCCCTTCAACAAATAGCGAAAATCATGGGAGAGGACGAACACCACTTGTTACAACGCGGAATATACAAATGAATAGGCACTTATCCCAATCATGCTGTACACTTTGCGAATCGGAATAAGGTACAAAGGAGTGTTTAGGTTGGTAGTAAAATCATCTCACTATTTTGCCCACGGCAACACTGCACGCGGGGCTCATTTCTTGTATAACTCCGCATTTGATGGGCTGAACAAGATTTTTGTCCTTACGGGGCCCCAAGGCACAGGGAAATCGACGGTCATTCAAAGCTTGGCGGATAGCCTGCTGGATCAAGGCTTGCATGTGCAATGCTTCCACTCCCCTCTCCGTCCCGACGAGCTGGATGGCATTATTTTTACGGAATTGAAGGTTGGTATTGTCGACGGGCGGGTCTGCAAGGGGATTTCGGATAGCGGGGCCGGGGAAATCGTCTTTATTCATTTCGAGGAAGCGTTTAATAACAGCCTTATTTTACCGAGAGACTTCATAACGATAGAAGATCTTAGTGGCAAGCTTGAGAGAGCCTATTCAAATGCGTATGAAACGTTCGCAACGGCATTGCGGATTCATGACGAGTGGGAAAAATTTTATATCGATAACATGGATTTCTCGAAGGCCGACCAGATTGCGCAGGAGTTGATTCAAGAATTATACGCCGGTCATGAAAGCGATACGCCAACCGCTCCGCGTCACTTATTTTTTGGAGCTGCGACTCCGAGGGGGGCACTCGATTTTATTCAAAGCTTGACCGCTCAGCTGGAAAGACGGATTTTCATCAAAGGAAGGGCGGGATCCGGCAAATCGACGCTGCTGAAAAAGCTTGCCTCCGCTGCCGAACAGAAAGGAATCGACGTTCAAGTGTTTCATTGCGGCTTTGATCCGAACAGTCTGGATATGCTGATATTCCCGGAGCTTCGAACAGCGATCTTCGACAGTACCGCTCCGCATGAATACTTTCCGGATCGGGACGGGGATGAGATCCTGGATATGTATATACGGACTATAGCTCCTGGAACAGATGAAGCCCACGCTGCCGAAATAGCCGGTATCAAAGCACGCTATTCGGCAAAAATGAAAGAGGCCACCTCCCATCTGGCAGAAGCCGAAGCCATCGATTCTCAAATTAAGGCCTACTATGTTGCGGCCACCGATTTTTCGATCGTAGAGAAATTTCACCTGCAATTACAGTCCGAATTGAATGAACTGATCGGCTCCATTCAGCTTTCATAGTAAGATACCACCCAAAAGCGTCAAGGACATTGAAATGTTCCTTGACGCTTCAATGAATGTGTTCAAACCCACATACGATATAACATACTTACAGCCTAGTTCCTCCGGTAGCATCAATAAATTGCCCCGTGATCCATCGCGCCTCCTCAGATGCTACAAACGCAACTACATCAGCAACGTCTTTAGTGGTGCCAACTCTCCCGAATGCAGACATTGAAGCTGCTTCAGCATGAGCTTCTGGGTTTGCGAGCCAATCCTTGTTCATGTCAGTAGCCGTAGTTCCCGGCCTTACTGCGTTAACAGTAATACCTTTTGCTGCATAAAGTGGAGCTAATGCCAAAGTAAGTGTCTCAATGGCTCCCTTGGAAGCCGAATAAATGGAATGCGTTGGACCGGCAACACGAGTAAAGCCAGTAGAAATGTTAATGATTCGTCCACCGTTCCGTATAAACGGACCAGCTGCTTGAGTAATAAAGTATGGAGCTTTAAGATTAACATTAATGACATCTTCAAACGTTTCAATTGACGTTTCTTCAAAAGGAATGGCCGGTGCAATACCTGCGTTATTGATTAAGATGTCCAATTGCACAGATCCGATTTCCGAGCGAACAGCATCTTCAAATGCGGCCCAAAGCTTTTTTACACCGGAAATACCAGTGGTTAATTCTGCTTCCAGAGCCACAGCCTTTGAGCCCAGCGCCTTAATCTCTTCAACAACTTCTAATGCAGCATCCCTATTACTGGCGTAATGAACGCCTATAAATTCCGCTCCGCCGGCAGCTAATTTTTTGGCTATTTCAGCGCCCATCCCACGACTTGCCCCTGTAATCAAAGCAACCTTACCACTGAATCTTCCTTCATTTGTCGACATATAATCTACTCCTTATAAGAGAATTTAAATGATATTTTGGTTAAAACTTCTCAGCGCGGGTTTAAAATTATTTAGCTGGCGGTACCCCCATGTTGTAAATAAATCTTCGCTTAATCCATCAATGTTTCTACATAAAAAGAACCCCCTTTAACGTTTTCTGTATGAAAAAGAATCTCTATGCACGTCGCTGGACAACCTCGATCTGTGATCCAATTAAATAACGACCATTACGTTAAATTATATTATACCCTCTTATTTCCATTGTCAATATCATAATGAACATTACGTTAAATGGTGTTGTACATTTTGATGCACACTGTCATTCGTTCCTTTACAGGGGCGTCAGGCAGCGTCACGTTAGGACGATGCGCCGCGCTCTGACGAGATAGATCATCAGCGCAGGCCGGGTATGGCGCCTGATACGTGACACTAGATCCAGACGGCCGAGATTTTGGCCGATCGTGCGCTGACGCAGAACCCCGGTGGATTGGCAGCATTCTGTAACGTGTGTTATGATAACGTGGAGTAAATGAAATTTTGGATAGGAACCGTTTTAATATCGATCGTTATAAAAAAAGTTGAGGTGATCTGACTGATGGGACGTAACCGCGAATTCGATGTGGATCAGGCATTGGACGCAGCGCTTTGCGTGTTTTGGCGCAAAGGCTACGAGGGCGCGTCGTACACTGACCTGACGCAGGCCACAGGTGTTGAACGCCCCGCGCTCTACTCGGCGTTTGGCAACAAGGAGGCATTGTTCCGCCGAGTTCTTGAGCGCTATTACGAGCACTATCATGATTTCTTCCCGGCGGCGCTGGAGCTGCCGACCTCGCGGGAGGTGGTCGCACACATCTTTCGCGGTGCGGCCGAATTGCAAACTCGTTACCCGGATCACAAGGGGTGTCTATATGTCCACGGTGACTTGGCTGGCTCGGACGATGCCGAACCTATTCGACGTGCACTGATCGATGCCCGTGCGGACGGAGAGGCTTCGCTGCGTGATCGTTTCGAGCGGGCAAAGCAGGAGGGAGATCTGCCGGAGACCGCAAACTGTGCTGCGCTAGCTGCATTCGTGATGGCTGTGCTCCACGGTATGGCCGTTCAAGCCAAGGCCGGCTTCAGCCGCAATATGCTAGAGGCTGTTGCCGAGCAGGCGCTCTCCACCTGGCCTGCCGGCAAATCCACTCCTTCCACAAAGTCTTCCTAAACCTTAGCGCAGAGGAATATCGTTATATAAACACGCAAGGTTGGCTCCCATGAACCCGAAGTCTCTGCAATCGGAAACAGTGCCATGGGGTTCCATCGAGTATATGGCTCCGCCGATGAACAGGACGGACTAAAAACCATTCACTAGCTTAGCAAGGAAATACAAAAAGGCTACCCAATAAGTGGGAGCCTCTTAACGCTCTTTCATAACGGCTTATAATAGAAGACTCAGCTTATAATTGAGCGATAGGTACAGGGGTAGCGGATAGGTGATTTGCTATTGGACGTGGTTTCTCTGGAGCAGCAAGCTAAATAATGAACTCTTTTGCTCATCGAGCTAACTTTTGATGAGAACGTTGAGGAGTACTTTTAAGCCATTGACCCCTCTATTGATGAAACAGAGAGGTCTTTTTGTGTTCCTAACTTATACAATATGTAGTTCTTGATTGCAGTCTAGAAGTTGTACCTATTGTATTAAGTATGACGAAATGACACATTTTGCCGGGAAAGCACAGAATTGTCGAGAGAAAATCAAATATTTTACGAGGTGTCTGAAATGACTGAAAAAGAAAAATCACATGCTGGCTTGTTGTACCAACCTAATGACCCAGAGCTTGTTGCGGACCGTGATGTCACTGTGAAGAAACTGTACGACTATAACAATCTGCACCCACTGGAGCGCGATTTACGACGTGCCGCTATACGCGAATTGCTCGGTAAAGTCGGCGAAAATTGTGTTGTGGAGCAGCAGCTTTTTTGTACTTATGGGTATAATACCACGCTGGGCAATAATTGCTTCATTAATCTCAACTGCAAACTTATGGACAGCGGATTCATTACGATTGGAGACAACGTATTTATCGCCCCCAATGTTTGTATCATAACGGAAAATCACGCGATGGATGTGGAGCAACGTTTGGCGGGACTAGAATACACAGCTCCTGTCAAGATTGGCGACAATGTCTGGATCGGTGCTGGAGCCATCATATTGCCAGGCGTAACGATCGGCGCGAATAGTGTAATCGGTGCAGGCAGTGTTGTTACTAAGGATATTCCGCCGAACACTTTGGCTGTCGGCAACCCTTGTACGGCAATCCGCTCACTTTAATTGTCACACAGACTTTATTATGCCGCATAGTTTTAGTTGAGCCTTTGTGGCATAAGGTGAAGTAGATACTTGATAAGAATCAGTGCTAGTAAGGAGGGAGGGCGTACACACTCCCTCCTATTTTCGCCCTATTTGTGATACGGTTCCCCCCGATTAATCTTCACCGCCCGGTAAATCTGCTCCACCAGCACCAGACGCATCAACTGGTGCGGCAGGGTCATCCGTCCGAAGCTGAGCTTCGTCTGGGCACGCTTCAGGACGTCCTCGGAGAGGCCGTTAGAGCCGCCGATGACAAAAGCCACGCTGCTGGTCCCGTACGTGCCCAGCTTGTCCATATGGGCCGCCAGGTCCTCGCTGGACCACAGCTGGCCGCCGATCGCCAGGGCGATGACATGGGTGTCGGGCTTGATATGGCCGAGAATGCCGGCGCCCTCCTTCTCCTGCACTTGACGCATCTCCGCTTCACTCATGTTCTCCGGCGCCTTCTCATCCGGCACCTCGTGCACGGTCAGGCGCACATACGGCGCAAGACGCTTGCTGTACTCCGCAATGCCCTGAACCAGGTACTTCTCCTTCAACTTGCCTACGCATACAATCTGTATATTCATGGCGCTGTTTCGCTCCTTAAACTCGACTTTATGACGTTCATTCTAACATGGTGCCACTGCCAATTAAAGGACATACCATACGCATCCCACCTCCTAAAAGAGCGCTCACCCTCATTCGATTCCACTAAACTCAAGCCGCATATTAAAAAAGAGCCCTCTCCAACGGGAGCGACTCTTCTTCACTTCCTATCTATTTTAAAATGACCGGCAGCTCTTTCAGCGCAAACATCATCGTGCTGTCCATCCGTGCCAGCTCTACGGAGCGGTCCCGACGGTATTCGGGGTAACGGTCCAGCAAGGTCTGGAGGGCGATTCGGGACTCCATGCGGGCTAACTGAGAGCCCATGCAGTAGTGGATGCCGCTGCCCAGACCCAAGTGAGGGTTCGGATTCCGATGGATGTTGAATACGTCCGGCTGATCAAACACATCCTCGTCATGGTTGGCCGAGGCCATCCAGATATAAACGAACTGTCCCTGCTTCAGCTCCTGCCCCCGCAGCACCGTGTCCTGCTTCACGCTGCGGAACATCAGCTGAACGGGCGAGAAATAGCGGAAGACTTCCTCGATGGCCCCAGGAAGCAGCGCTGAATCTCCAAGCACCTCTGCACGGACCTCAGGCAGACTGTCGAAGGCGAGCACGGCCGAAGAGATCAGGTTGGTCGTCGTTTCGTTGCCGGCTACGAGAAGGAGAATGCAGAACCCGATAATCTCCAGTTCGGTCAGGTGTTCATTGTCGATGCGGGCCTCGACCAGCTTCGTGATCAGATCGTCCTGCGGATGCCGGCGACGGTCCTCTGCGATCTCGGAGAAGTATTCGCTCATCTCGCGCTGGCATTGGTAATAGGCATCGGGATTGTCGCCCACCAGAGCATCCGACCAGGCCTTGAACCGTTCCCGGTACTCCATCGATACGCCGAGCATTTCCGCGATCACCGTGATCGGTAACGGACTTGCGAGATCAGCCACGATATCCATCTTCCCCTTCTTCTCCGCTTCGTCCAACAGGGAGGTCGTGATCTCCTGGATCTTGGGGGCAAGCGATTCGATCATGCGAGGCGTAAAAGCATGGGATACCAGCTTGCGCAGCTGGCGGTGCTTGGGCGGATCCTGCCGCAGCACACTGGATTCAATAGGGTCATCGGAGGATGAAGAGCCCTGGGAAGAGAACACTTCGTAATTCGTGAAGACCGCTTTGACATCCTCGTATTTAAATACGTTCCAGGCTCCGCCACCATCAATGGCCGCCACCGGAGATTCCGTCCGCATCTGGCGGAACCATTCCAGCGGAAGTAAACCGTTCTTATTCCATTCCATGCTTAACACCTTCGCTTTCCTCATCAAATTTGAACTGACTGGTCAGTTATACACATGTAAAAAAAGAAGGCCTTGCTTATTCTAGCGATATAAACAGGCCTTGGGTAATCATCGTGAATGCAAACTGCTCCAGATCCTGGCGCGAATACCGATCTTGATGATTCAAGTAGTAATTGCAAGTGCTCTCCAGCGTACCGACGATGCTGGCAGCGGCCAGGTTGGGATCCACGGCACGGCACAGGTTCTCCTCACACTGTCCTTCCTCAATCATGCTTGCCAGAAAGCTTAAATAATTCCGCTTAAGCTCCTTTAACTCATCCAGGACATCCTGCTCGATACCGTTCGAAATCTCATTGAATACGATATGCGAGAAATGTCGGGATTCCAGAAACAAATCCAGATGATGGCGAATCGTCCGCTCAATCTTCTCCTTCATCGGCAGCGAGGAATTCAGATCCGCTTCCGTCCGTTGCATGATATCCTCAAAGCCCTGCTTCACCACCGTCTTGAAGAGCTGGGATTTGCCCGGGAAGTTGTAGTACAGTGTCCCCTTGGCAACCTGGGCGCGGGCGGCAATCTCGTCCATGCTTGCGCGGTGGTATCCGTTCTCGGAGAATACTTCAATGGCTGCTTGGATAATTTTTTCTTTGCTCACAATAGGGTCGGCCCCTTCACAGCTAAATTTAGTTCACCGTTCTTATTCTGACTGGTCAGTTCAAAAATAAGATACCATGCTGGCAAAAATTAGTCAACGGATACGCTTTTCCTCCATATGAATGTTGGATTCATATCTCGATCTATTTCGATTCTTAGGTTTATTTCCGTGGTATCCTATACATATGGACAAATACGGTGTATATTTCAACAGGGCTGGTAAAGAATCAGCATATAGGGATAAGAATATAGTGTAACGGAGTGATGGGTTGAGTAAATCCAAGGGCAAGGGCGGAACAGGCAGAGGCACAGGCAAGAAAGGCTGGAGCCGATGGGATGCAAGCGCAAGAAGAGCCAAGAGTAAACCCAAACCTTATACCAGTAAAGGGACCAAGCAGGCAAACAATACAGAAGACGCCGGTAATCATAAGGGTACCCCATAATGAACATATGGTTTTATGAACCCCTGACACAACTATGAAGGAGATGAACGGATTGGACAATCAAGAAGTTTTGACGGACATGCCGTCGAATTATGAGGAACTGAAAAGCTCCGCCAACCGAAACGCCAATTGGAGAGAACGCTTAAATGCCGTTGAAGAGCTGGGAAATTGGAAAAATCAGAAATCCATCGATATTTTGCTGCATAGACTGAATACGGATGCGGTTCACCAAGTGAGGGAGGCAGCCTATCATAAACTCCGGGCCTTTGGCGAGGACGTGCAGATGCCCGATAGACGTAAAGGCGAGCTGATGAAGGACGTTTCGAAGGTGCTCCTGCGCATCAAAAAAAGCCTTCCCCGTGACCACACGTATGAAGACTTCAAAGAGAAACTGAAGAAGATGAGAATCGACATCTACGATACGTACGAGGGCGACAAAGGGGAAGAATTCGACAGCTGGCTGGAGCAAACCTGGTCTTCACTGTTAAGAAGATAACGGTGCACCCAGCCTTCCGGATGCTAACCATGTATATGAGAATTCCGGTTATGTTATACTGAACACAAATATTAATTTATAGGAGTGGTACTCTGAGAAAGCAAAAGCCCATGTCGTTTGATGATCTGCTGAAGGAATTGCAAGGCCAAAAATCGGTACAGGAGGATCCGGATAACATCTCTCTGGAAAAGCTGTTCAATGAATCGTTTATGCGTAAGCATTCATCCCATAGCAGCTTTGGGGATTTTGTCGTAAAAGGCAACTTCCAAGTGGAAACGCACGAAGATATCGATAACATTCCGGACGAACTGTTTGACCGTCATGTTTCCAGAGAAACCGATTTCCCGGATTGGAAATCGATGCTGGAGCAGGCCAAAGCCGATCATGCGGCTGCCATGAAGTAAATAATGATAAATATCGCTGCTATGACGCAGCTATGATCAGGGGCCGAAGGCCCCTTTTTCTATTCCATCCGTTTAAAGTGGTATGCATTCGACATTAACTTGCTTACTTCGACTCGGACTTGGATTCCGATTCCGATCCTGTCTCGGCCTTCTCTCTGAATTTCTTATAAAGCTTTGTAATATTCGCCGTATTGATCTCGATGTTGTGCTCGTAAGCGTACTTCACTGCATATCCAAGCGCCAAGGTTGTAGCACCCGCTACCGTCGCTCCGGCGACCGATCCCGCGCCAGGGAACACCTTCACGATCTGCCGGAAAATGCTCTTCCCGATATTACCGAATATCGTGGCAATGACGAGCTCCTTCGCCGTCTCCTTGCTGATCGGCTTATTGTACAGCACCGCAAGCCGGGTAAGCAGACTCACTTGAATGCCGGTAATCGGAATGATATCCGATCCCGGAATGGGGGATGCGCCTACCGCTCCTGCCGAGATCGAGGCACCGATGATCCACCCGTTGGCGGTCGCCGACTTTTCCTTGATGCTTTTGGCAAAGAGGATGTCTTTAGACTTTTTTTTAAGTATCTCCAGAATGCTGCTCCGCAGCCGATCGATGTTCTGGCCCGTCCGTGAGGACACCGGCACAACCTCATAGCGCCCTTCGGTCTCCTTCCGGATACGCGCCACTAGGCGATCGATTTCATCCGCGGCGTCGATTTTGTTCAGCACGATCAGAATGTTCGAGTTGACGCTTTGAATTTTGTCAAACGACTTCTTCTCCGCCTCCGAGAAGACGGTGCCTGCAGCGTTCAGAAAGAACAGCACGATATCCGCCTGTTTATAGTAATTCAAGGTCACCTCCGAATTGGCGGTGTTCACATCATTCAGTCCGGGTGTATCGATAAAGGATATATGGTCCTTGTACTTGTGCGGATGAATCACCGTCGTTTCCCCGGGCTCGGCCCCGACGCCAGCCACCTCTTCGCCCACGATCCGGTTCATGGTGGAAGACTTGCCCGTATTCACGTCGCCAATCAGTGCAATGAGGATTTCCTGCTTCAGCTGGCGGTTGATTTCATCCATTTCCTTCTCGTAGGCCTCATCGGCTGCCCGCTTGATCTCTTCTTCCCAAGCTTTTCCGTAATCATCCATGTCTGATCGTCTCCATTCACGATAGGTTTTCGCGCCTCCGTGCAATCTATACATTCATCATACACTACGCAGGACTGTCCACCGAAGCTGCGTTTCTTCGATTCCCTTCATGATTCTCTTAAACAAAAAAAGCGTGAATTCATCACGCTTTCCCATTCGCATTATTTATTGAATTAAAAAGTTCACATTACACAATTAAAAATTCAGCATGCTTCTCGCACTCCGCGCACTTCACCGGTGGGTCCCAGTCCGAAAACTCGGTCTCCTTCAGATCAACAATATCCGGGGCATCCTCATATTCATCCACGAAATTTTCGATCGCTAGTTCCACATGTTCCTTGCATACGACGTACATTCTATGCATCCTTTCTATCTTTCGCCTCATGTTGTGTTTTCCTTCAAACCTGTATAGCCACTCTTCTGTTCTACCACACTCTACGAGAAAAAGAAATGTTTTTAACCCAATTGCCCATCCCCGCTGCATTTCAATCCACAAAAGCTTCCGATCCATCCATGGATTTCACATCCCAAGGCCTTCCGCCCAACTTAATTACAGGTGAGCAGCAAAAAAAGAGCGTGTTTCACGCTCTTCTTTCGCGGCCGTTTCAACGGCTCGTATCTAACCTTTTTCAATCTCTCTATATATGGATACTATTCCATGCTAACGATAATATATACCCGCTATTTGTTTCTATAAACAACGAACAAGCACATCTTTGCGGAAAAATGGTACACTCGCGGATTGTCCGCCAAGGGCAGCCTGCGTTATTCTCCAGGCTTCTCTTCCAGCTTGACCTTCAGCGACTGCAGCTTGCCGTCACGATAGAAGGTCACGTTCAGGTCTCCGCCCACCTTCGTGTTGTAGTACAGGTGCTTGCGGAGCTCGAGCGTCGTTGTAATCGGTTTGCCATCCAGCTTCACGATCACGTCGTTCAGCTGCAGACCGGCATCCAGCGCAGGGCCAAGCGCATCCAGCACGACCACGCCTTCGGTTACCGTCTTCGGCAGCTTGAGATCCTCCTTCTCCTTCTTGCTCAGCGGAGCATACGGATTGCTCAAGTCGACGGTGTATACGCCGAGATAAGGGCGGGCAATATGCCCCTTCAGCATCAGCTCGGTTACGACCTCCGTAATTTCGTTGACCGGAATCGCGAACCCGAGTCCTTCGACGCCGGTGTCGGCAATCTTCATCGTGTTGATGCCGATGACTTTACCGTTCAGGTCCACCAAAGCGCCTCCGCTGTTGCCCTCGTTAATGGCTGCGTCGGTCTGGATGACCTCCTGCTCCCAGTCGTAAATGCCGTCCTGGTTCAGGGATACCGGAATGATACGGTTGGTATAGCTGACAATCCCGGAGGTCAGCGTATCGCCCAAACCCAGCGGGTTGCCGATGGCGATTACCGTTTCGCCGAGACGAAGCTTGGAAGAGTCCCCAAACTCGGCAACCTCGCCGATGCCTTTGCTGTCAATCGACAGAACGGCAATATCGCTGACGTTGTCCGTGCCGACCAAGGTCGCTTTTTTCTTCTCGCCGCCTACCAGCACAACCTCCAGGGAATCGGCGCCTTCCACCACATGGTTATTCGTAATCACGAAGGCTTTGCCCTCGAGTTTCTTGAAGATGACGCCGGATCCAAGGGCATCCTCTTGCGAGCCGCCGAAATCTTCGCCGAAATCAAAATCATCGCCGAAGTCGAACCCTTCCGGAAGCTCGAAGTCACCCTCTTCCTCAGGCAGCGTTCCGGATTCCTCTTCCAGACCTTCACCCTCGATCCCTTCCTCTTCAGGCAGCGGTGTCTCTTTATGCGTCAATACGCTGACAACCGCAGGACGCACCTTCTGGGCAGCGCTAATAATTCGTTCATAAGGATCCCCATCCGACGTGGACAGCTGATGACTGCCATTGATCATGGTAATCGGTGACGACGTCGCAGGATGACCTGTAATGAAGCTGAACAGCATCACCGCAATCAAGGCGCTGCACACGGAACTGATCGCGGAAATCTGGAATGTGGATAAACCCTTCCTGCGGCGGGTGGACCGCCACTTCGTTCGCTCAGATCGGTCCTCGCTGGTATTTTTGCTCCGTCTGGAAATTTTAGTTGAATAGAAATCATCGTCAAACAATCCCATTGCGATCCCTCTCTCCCCTTGGTTGCTACGCGTCAAGATACTTTACCAGCTTCAGACCTACCGCCATTACCGACTGACCTACTAAAACCATCTTGTCGTCATAACAACCGCCTTGCACCGCATGTATCTATCTCTCTATGAATCGGCAGCGTGCCACCTGTTAAATATCTCTCTATTGTATGACTCTTCTGCGGCTCAAAAAGTTGCATTTTTGAGCTCTGTCTTTGAACTTTTAGTGAAATATCGCTCCTTATCCAATATTTGAACCCACAGCCAGAAATCTAGTTCCAGAAAAGGTATGTATTGACACCCGACCGTTCAAAAAAGACCCTGTATCCTTCTATTACCACAAACAGGGCGTTTTAAGCGCGAAACATCCGTTTTTTTCTAAAAAAGATGGGAATACCTGGGTCGTCTGCATTTGGCGTATATAAGCACCCCGTGCTCTAGTTCGTTGCTGGTGCTTAACCACAGCCCTCGGACCTTCCGGTGCTCCTATTGTACCACACGAACACAGGTTCACGTCAGCTTTCTTTGGTAAAAACAAATGCTAAATTGATGGCAATTTTAAGAGTCTGTGTAAAGAGAGATTTTACATTTGATCGTAGCGATTGTCCGGGTGAACACAATACCCTTGTATACGAGCCAGACAGCCAAAAGGTTCCATTTTTCGAGGATATTCCATGATCCCCTATTCCCTCATACCCGCAATCCTGGCAGCGGCAGCCCTTGATTCGTGCATTCCCCCTTTAAAGACTATACCGAAGAAATGTGTTAAGAAAATGGCAACAGAGTTGGTCTTTCAGGCCAAATATATTCATTTCGGAATGCCGTTGCCACAGCTCTCCGGCGACCCACACATCATTCCTATTTGGATTCACCGTCACTTATTCTTTCCTAAGCTCTCCGCTGCAAAAATACTTCCCCTTCCCCTCTGCAGTATGCCTGCAAACAAGGCTCACCTACCCTGTTTGACCTATCAAAAAAGCACATTGCCTGCGCAAGCCATAGGATTTCGACCTGCCCCTCCGTCTCCTGGCACTGGTTAGGTTATCCATTCATCTGCAGGTTGCCCGCAGGGAATGTTATAAAGGGGAAATCATATGCAAGGAGGGTTAAGGATGGCAAGAAGATCACGTCGGCACCGGAGTCCCGAAATGCAGCAGTTCATGACAAGCGTGATGCGAAACGAAGGCTATCAAGTCGACCCCCAGCGGCAGCAGGACGTCAAATATGAGGTGGCCAAATCACTCGGCGTGCCGTTGAAACCCGGCGACAATCGAGACCTGACCACCGAACAGGCAGGTAAAGTCGGCGGTGCCATCGGCGGTTCCATGGTTCGGGAAATGGTTCGTATGGCGCAAGAAAGCCTCAGCAAGCGTTAGAGACGATCCGTAACTCAGCATGTGATACGCCCGTAACAGCAAAACAGCCCCATGTCATCAATCATGACCGTGGGGCTGTTTTTTATAAAAATATCCATGTTAAGAATGCTAAATTCGTGTCAGGCAAACGGTCCGCCTAAACTATTCCCCGACTTTATCCCAAGGGGTCGGACGGTCATAATACGTATCGCACAATTTAAATTCGCTGTCCTTGAAGAAGCAGCCGCGGTCTTCCATCGTATCGCGTACGGTCATTCTTGCCAGGTCCATCATGTTATGATCCAGGCTGAGATGGGCCAGATACGTCCGTTTGGTATCGCCCGTCAGCAATTCGCTTAAAGCATCGCCTGCCGAATTATTCGACAAATGCCCCATATCGCCGAGAATTCGGCGCTTGGTATTCCACGGATACCGTCCCATCCGGAGCATCTCGATATCGTGATTGGCTTCCAGCACCAGCACATCCGATCCATCCAGCGCTTTCTTCACCTTGTCGCTGACATAACCGAGGTCCGTGGCAACGCCGAGCTTCTCGTCGCCGTCATAGAAGCAGTAACCGACCGGTGCCGCAGCGTCATGGGATATTTCAAACGGCTCCACCCGCAGCGTGCCAAAATCCTTGACCTCATGACTCTCCAGCACAATCCGGTTCTCTTCCGCAATCTTGCCCAGCGACTTGCTCATCGCTTCCCACGTCTTCTCATTCGCATAGATCGGCAGATTGTATTTGCGCGCCACCGCGCCAAGCCCCCGGATATGATCCGAATGCTCATGCGTGACCAGGATTCCGTCGATTTCTTCTCCCATCATTTCGCGTTCCTTCAACAGCTCATCGATGCGTCTTGCACTTAGGCCCGCATCAATCAGTAGTGTCGTATCCTCATTGCGGACAATGGTCGCATTGCCCGTCGAGCCGCTCGACAGCACGGAAAATGAAATCCCCATAGTCTTGTTACTCCTTTGTCGTATCGCTTTTTGGCGTCAGCACGTCCCCGCTGATGCCTTGTACATAGATCATTTCGCCATGATCCAGCGTAAACCGCCAGGTCGGTGCTGCCAACTGATCCTCTGTATTAAACAACTGCCCATAATAACCAAGCTGAATATCGCGCACCGCCGAATCAGGCGGGATGAAATTACGTTCGATAAGGGTTTCCAAGGCCTTCGATGCAGGGAGAACCTTCTGTTCCTCCATATCGCTGCTTGGCAGAATCTCGAATACGGGTTCGCGAAACGCATGGATCTTCTGGGCTTCGTGGATAAACTCCAACTCCACATTAAACAGCGGCCATTCCTTCTGGACCAACGGCCGGAATATGAAAACATTCTCCTTGTCTGACGGCTCGTCATGGCGATAGTTCCCAAGATCCGCAATCTTGCCTTCCAGCGCATTCCGCAATTCCTTCTCATCGGCATAAATCAGCTTCGTATCCACCGGCTGCTCCAGCCCTACGGGCTCTCCCTGGGCTTCAGCGCTGTAGATATAATTAATTTTGGGCAGCTGCGGCGTTTCCGTCGGGATCGGACTCAGCAATTGAATCCCATTCTCCTCCATCACCTGCTGGGTACTCTCGGAAAGCGAGGTGAAATCCAGATTGGAGCCGACCTGTTCGCGGTAATCCATCCAGAGCTGATAGCCCAGCACCAGATTCAGCAGCAAAAACGCGTAAATCAGAACATTTTTGGCACGGCCCCAATCCATGAATATCCCTCCTTGTGATCCAATGTACCCCGTATGATTACTCGAGTATGACAACCGAGCCGTTCTGGAGCTTTAAAGCCCATACCGGCTTCAGCAGCAGCCCTTCGCCCGTCCTCACCGGCAAATAGGCGGGATCCAGACCCGTAACCACACTCTCCTCGTAAGGCTTCAGCTTCGCTTCCAAGGCTTCGCCTCCCGTAAGCTTTACCATCTGTTTCTTCAATGAGGCCGGCTCGAGATATAACAGCGAGCGCTCATAGGAGGTTACCGTTCCCTGCTGCAAATCCAATTCCATGACGCCATATTGGAAGCCTGGCGTATTCAGGATCGGGAATCCACCGTAGTATTGCTGGAATTTTACCAGTGTCCGATCCTCGGATTCACCCGCTTTAGCCAGCCTGTATGTGCCATTCCAGCCTCCGTGCTGATTCACGAAATCGATAGCGGACAGCACATCCTTGCCGGGACTGCTCTCTCCGGATGGCGGTGCAGCCGGATCCGTATAGCTGATCCATTTCTGCCCCTGGTCTACTTGGAGGCTCCGCTTACTGTCCGTATAAATTTCGGAGCCGTCTTTTTCCCGGATGTTACGGGTGATGCTCGGGTCAAAGAACAGGCTGCGCTGCATTTGATCAACCGTATATTCGCCGATCGGCAGCTCAACACTGACCATATTCAGCTCCTTCTCGGGGGTATAGTACCGGCCATCCACCATCTTATACGGCGTCCAGCTCAGCCCGAAGTCCACCAGCTGATCCACGTCCTGTACGGTCAAATCCGCCTGGGCGGCCTCATAGACGACATCGCCCTCCGTACTGAAAAACATGACATGGATCTTCGCTTCGCCTTCTACGCTGTACAGCCACATTTTGTTGATGCTTTCCCCTTCAAACAGGGTGTCCGGGACGATCTGCATCACTCTCTGGAGCAGCGTTACCGGAATGCCCGAATCAAAGCTCAGCTCAATGCCTCGATTCTCGGAGCGAACCTTGGCCCAATCGATGTTGCTGACCATCCGCCGCTGGAAATTATCAAAGGTTCGGCCTTTAAGCCGATTATACACGAGATTATAGAACGTATCGTTCGGATAGAACACCGTATGCTTGTCTTCGCCCAGATGAATGACCATTTTGTCGGGAAAGAGCAGATTCTCGGGCTTCTCTTCCGGCCCCATCTCCTCGGTTCGGATATAGGCGTCCTTCGATTGCACAACCGAGTCGCTGCCCGGAAAACGGAAAATCAACACATAACTCTGTACCAAGCTGCCAACGACCAACAGGACCAGCAGCACGGTCTTCATTCGCTCCTTCACGCTAACACCCTCCCCTCATCGTCCAGGGGCAAGGTAAAGGTCACCGTGGTGCCCTTCTCCAATTCAGATTGAAGCGTAATGAAACCTCCATGTGCCCTGACAATTTCCCGGGCAATGGACAAACCGAGGCCCGTTCCGCCCAAATTGCGCGTCCGTGCTTTATCCACCCGATAGAAGCGCTCAAAGATCCGGTCCAGATCCTTCTTCGGAATACCGATCCCGGTATCCTTAACGGATAAGGATAACATGCCTTCCTCCGTTATGCTTGCATCCATGGTGATGGTGCCACCGTCCGGCGTATATTTAAGGGCGTTGGATATCAGGTTATCGAGAACCTGGTCAATGCCGTCCCGGTCCAGCATCGCCGTGGATACGCCCGGCTTCACTTCGATAATGGTACGAATATGCTTTTGCTTCATTTGGAAAGAGAATCGGTCCTCTACATCCTCCAGCATTTCCACGATGTCCGTCCGCTCCTTATGCAGAGCGGCCTCCTTGGAATCCAGCCGGGACAAATGCAGCAGGTCCGTCACCAGCCGGATCATCCGGCCTGTCTCATTCTGGATGACGCCGACGAATCTCGGCCCCATCTGTTTATCCTCCAGTGCGCCATCCTCCAGCGCCTCGGTATAACTCTTGATGGTTGTCAGCGGCGTGCGCAGCTCATGGGATACATTCGCCACGAACTCCCGCCGGGATGCCTCCAGCTTCTCCTGCTCGGTGACGTCCTGCAGCACGGCAATCGTGCCCGTGATGCCGATCTCCCGCCGGTGAATCGGCGTGAAGGTCACGCGCATCATGAACGGCTCACCGCCCTCGCGCGGCGTAATCTCAAGCAGCTTGGAATCATGGCCTTCGCCGCGCGCCAAAGCTTCGGATTCGGATTGTTCCAGACCCAGCAGGGACACGATATCGTGTCCTGCCAGCTCTTCCCCCTCCACGCCCAGCATTTCGCCGGCGCGCCGGTTCATCAGGATGACACGCCCCGCTTCGTCGGTTGCGATGACGCCGTCGCTCATATTCGTCAGGATGGAAGCAAGCTTCTCCTTCTCCTCTTCGTTCTGCGAGAGGGCTTCGCGCAGACGGCTGGTCATATAATTGAACGCCTGGCTGAGCTGGCCGATCTCATCGCTGCCGAATACCGGCGTTTTCTCGGTAAACCGGCCGTCCGCGACAGCCCGCGCATGTTTGGTCAGCTCCTTGATCGGATGGGTAATCGTATGCGACAGGATGACGCCGAGCACCGCGGTCAAGCCGAGGGCCAAGAGAATCCCCGATATAAAAATATTGTTGATCCGCTGCATCGTGCTGTACAGCTCGCTCATGCTGGCTACGATATATATCGCGCCGACGATTTTCTCGTTGTACATGACGGGCTTGGCCACCACTTTTTTGCGGATATTATCATCGTCGATGATGTACTCCTCATTATCCTGTATTCCCTGCAGCGCCCGGCTGACAACCGTCTGCGTATTCTTGGTGCTCACATAATCGGCGTGGGAGGGCAACGAGGTGGTCAACACCCGCCCGGTGGAATCCAGCACCTGGATTTCGGCGCCGTTCAGGTTGAACAGATTGTTCACCATGACGCGCAGGCTCTCGATCGGATCCTCTTCCGTATCATTCTCGCCGCCAAGGGTTTTGGCCGCCAGAACCGACATCAGCTCTGCGCGTTCCTGCAAGTCCTTCGTGAAGTTGCTGGTCAGCGAGTTCTTCATCGCACTCACAAAATACACCCCGATCAGCTGCATCGCGATCAGAATGAGAAGGACATAAATGATGATGACCTTCGCCTGGATGGTGCGGAAGAAGGACAGCCACTTCATTACAGGCCTCCGTTTTTCGCGCTGCGCATCAGGTAGCCCAGTCCGCGCCGAGTCAGGATATATTCCGGTTTGCTCGGGTTCTCTTCAATCTTCTCGCGAAGTCGGCGAATCGTAACATCCACGGTCCGCACATCGCCAAAGTATTCAAAGCCCCATACCGCCTGCAGCAAATGTTCCCGAGTCATCACTTTGCCGGCATTACGGGCCAAATAATACACCAATTCATATTCGCGGTGCGTCAGATCGAGCGCTTCCCCGCTTTTGTATACCATGTACATGTCCGTATCAATAAACAGCTCAAACAGCCGCAGGCCTTGTCCGCCTGCACTTGTGCCGCCTGTGTTATCCGCCGAGTTGTCCGGCTTCTGCTGACGTCGCAGATGCGCCTTCACGCGTGCGAGTATTTCTCTCGTGCTGAACGGCTTCGTCACGTAATCATCCGCCCCGAGCTCAAGCCCAAGCACCTTGTCGATCTCTCCGTCCTTCGCCGTCAGCATGATGATCGGGATCTGCAGGTTAGCGGCACGTACCTCGCGGCACACGTCCATTCCGTCTTTGCCGGGCAGCATCAAATCAAGCAGCATCAAATCCGGCCGCTGCGTGAGCGCAATCTCCACGGCGCTAATGCCGTCAAAGGCGCAGATGACCTCATAGCCCTCTTTTTCCAAGTTAAACTTTAAAATATCGGCGATGGGCTGTTCGTCATCCACCACCAGAATGGTTCCCTGCATCTTCCTGTTCACCTCATACCTTCTTAAAGAGGATGTTCAAAAAATCCCTTTTTGAACTCACACTTAAACGGTCTTCTTTACATTTTACCACACCTGCCGCCGCTACACACCCACTGGTCCCGCCATTCGGAGAGCGGCAGCGATCGCCTTTGGATTCGGAAAATCTCATCGTAAGCGGCATTCCTATTTTCCGAATTCAACAGCGACGGAGGAGGACACCGCTTGCGACACCACTGCAGACTATTTTCCCGTTCTGTCCCACCCACACCGCCTCCCCTACGGCCGTCCCGATTCAGGGGGCGGCCTCCCTTCGCAGCTTAGTCGAAAATAAGGGGATGGATCCGACAGATAAGGGAAAACGCCCTCTCCTGCAGCAAGCGGTGTCATTCGGAGAGCGGCAGCGATCGCCTTTGGATTCGGAAAATCTCATCGTAAGCGGCATTCCTATTTTCCGAATTCAACAGCGACGGAGAAGGACACCGCTTGCGACACCACTGCAGACTATTTTCCCGTTCTGTCCCACATCCCCAAACACCCCCTGTTAAAGACGCAAAGATGGCCGCCCCCGTTAAGGAGCGGCCATCTTCACTATTATGATATATGAACCAATAATGGCTTATGTCGCATTGGTTTACCTAGTATAACACAGAACTACAGATATTTCATCGGATTTTGGGCAACTCCATTTTTTTGCACTTCGAAATGCAGATGCGTTCCGGTGGAACGGCCCGTATTACCCATGACGCCAAGCTTGGACCCTTGTCCAACAGACTGGCCGTTGCCGACGGAAATCTTGCTCATATGCCCGTACAGCGTGCGATATCCATTGCCGTGATCGACAATGACGACGTTGCCGTAACCGCTCTGCTGACCCGCGAAGACCACTCTTCCGGAGGCCGCTGCCATAATGGTGCTTCCGCCAACCATATCAATGCCCTCATGGCTTCTTCCCCAGCGATGTCCGAAGGAGCTCGTAATGCGCGCCCCGCTCACCGGCCAAGCGAACATGCTGCCGCTGGACTTCTGGGTCACCGCTGCCGCTTTTTTCTTCGGTGCTACCTTGGTGCCTTTATACACAACCTCCGGCAGGGATTCCTGAACCACCTGTTGGCCTGTCCACTGCTTGGAGATAACCTTGCCGTTCTCTTTGGTCACGATGTAATCCACCGTCTTCACGCCGTCCCGTCCGGGACGGACGACCTTCCGTTTGCCCAGCGGGAGCTCGCTGCTCTTGCGAACAATCGTCTCTGGTTTGCTCGGCTGCTTCACCGACACCGTCTCCACCGTTCGGACCGTCAGCGGCGCTTCCGGCTTCGTCACCTGCAGCTCGGCCCCGATCTGAACGTATTTCTCTTCGAGTCCGGGATTGAGGGCCATGACGTCAGCAGACTTCATGCCAAATTGCTGCGCGATCGAGGAAATCGTATCTCCCTCTTTTACCGTGTACACCACCGGCTTGTCCTTCGTGCCCGTAAGCACCTTGACCGCTTCTTCCACGTCCAGCACCTTGTTCGGGTCAGCCTTCGTGTTGGCAAGCGAAATCTTCTCCTTGATGTCCACGGACTGGAGCCCGCTTGCGTCATCCTTCTTCTGGCTCGATGCCGATGCGGACGTTTTCGTGAAAGCGACTTTCTGCGTCTTCTCCTTCTGCGCAGCAGCTGGAGCGAACTTCAGCTTAGCCGCTTCGACGGCAGCCTTGGCCGTCTGTTGATCCTTCACGATCGCCACCGTCTTGCCGTCCACCTTCAGCTCCACGCCGCGGGCATATGCTGTCAGCATGCCATCCAGCTTAGAAAGCGTCTCCTCGCTGTTCACGTCCGGTTTATAGGAACGGTCGGCCTTCGTGGTGATGCCGTCGGTATGAAGCGCCATGGGCACATCAGGATACTTCTCCTGATATTCCTTCCGCTTCGCTTTCAGCAGCTGGGCAAGCTGGGCATCATCTTGAATGGTACCGATCGATTCCCCATCTACATACACATGATAGAACGGAATTGTATTCGCGTTCACGTAAGCTTTTCCGCCGGTATATATCGATCCTGCTATGAGCAATACCCCTGCCGACATCCAAATCCATCTGCGCGGTGATGTCCACCCCCGCTTTGACGGATTCGACGACATCGGGGACTCCTGATTTGAGTTGTGATTGAGGGTAGAATGATCCGCCGCTTGCTTGCGCAAGATGCTGTCCATCCACCGTTTCCCCTTAGAACCTTTCATGTCTCTCTCCTTTAAGCCTTGTCCATATGTAAGAATCCATTATTCGTTCATCTGAACGTGCTGACTTAGCATTGAATGTGACACAACCTGTCAAAAGGTATCAAAATTTTAACCTTTTCGATCTTCGTATACTTTAACATAGCCTTTACAATCATTTCAAGTTTACGAAAACAGCGAAAAACCCGCGCCCCGCGCGGGTTTCCTGATATTTTCCAGTATGGGGCTTTTGCATGCCGGTGACAAAACGGTGACAGAGCCTGCCTGAAACCCGTCATACCGTTATTCTTTGAGCATGGTGATCAGTTTATCGAATTCTTCCGGATTCAAATATTTGGATATGCCCTGCTCGATATCCGCAAGCTCCGCAGCGGTCAGACCGTCCTCCATCGCCTCGGAGATCTTCTGCATTTCCGATTGGGGCAGCTTGTTCATCAGCATGGTGAAAATCTCTTCCTTCTCCTCCGTTGGCAAACGGTCCTTCCGGTCCACGATGTCCCCCGGTGTCATGACAATCTCCTGATCTTCCAGGGAGGAGCCGCCAGACTCTGTCGTATTCGTGCCCATGACGGGCAGGGAATTATCCGGTGCCTCTTCATCGTTCGAAGTCTCCCCTGACGTTCCCGTTGATCCTGAACTCGTCTCTTCGTCCTCCTTGGCCCCTCCATTCGTTTCGGTGCCGGCTTCCGATTCCGGTTTATCGTCCGCTGCGCCCAGATCTTCGTCCAATTGGCGATTGTCCTTCGCGGCATTGACGCTGCCTGCATCCGGCTTGGTGCCGGAGCCCACGCCCAGCATGGACTTCATAATACCTCCCACCCCCATCGGCTCCGCTTCCAGCTGAATGTTAAAGCTGGATAACACCGATTGAATATAGGCATTGACGACGATGCCCGTGGTCACAATCGTAAGCGTGCTCACCAGGATGGCGGTCAAGCTGAGTTTTAGCAGCCATTTCATCCACTTCATCCGTATCTCCTCCTTCCTCATGCATGCTGCAATGACATGACGATGATTGCTTTCTTTTTCCAGTATTGACCGCTCGGTATCGCTTCAATCGTGGGGATCGCCAATTTTTCTACTTCGATTTGATATATTTCATGATTCGGTTCCTTTTCGGCCACACTACTTCCATGCGATAGAGCGCTCCATCGACCGCACCAGGGAATGTATGATACATATATAGTCATTGGAACTGCATATGAAGGAGGTCAATCTAGCAATGATTCATATATTGATCGCAGATGACGACGCGCATATTCGAGAGCTCCTGCAATATCATCTTCAAACCGAAGGATACACAGTATTAACTGCATCTGACGGGGAAGAAGCTTCTGTCCTTTTGGCGGAAGAACAGGTTCACCTGGCTGTCGTGGATGTCATGATGCCGAACAAGGACGGGTATCAGCTCTGCGAAGAAATCCGGCGTTATTATGATGTTCCCGTCATTCTGCTGACCGCCAAGGATCAGCTTGTAGACAAAGAGAGAGGTTTTGCCGTAGGCACGGATGATTACTTAACCAAGCCGTTTGAACCAAGGGAGCTGCTGTTTCGAATCAAAGCCCTGCTGCGGCGGTATCAAATGGTCAGCGCAGACAAAATCCGTCTGAACGAAACAACCATCGACCGCAAAAGCTACGAGGTTCAAGGACACGGAAAGGTACTGATGCTGCCGATGAAGGAGTTTGAGCTGCTCTCCCAGCTTGCGAGCTATCCGGACCGGACGTTCTCGCGCGAGGAGCTGATTCAGCTCATCTGGGGAACGGATTTTGACGGAGATGACCGGACCGTTGACGTTCATATCAAACGACTCCGGGAACGCTTCGCGGACCGACGCGGCGATTTCCGGATACGGACCATCCGGGGCGTAGGGTATAAATTGGAGGCGGCGCCGAAGTGAAAACCCTCTATTCGCGCATCGTCCTCACCACCATCGCCATCATGGTGATCAGCAGCTTGATTGCTTTTGTGCTGTCTAATCTGTACTACCAGTACAATCTCAAGCCCTTTAACGATCAGAAGGTCACCACCATGGCCAAGGATATCGGGGACTTTTATGACAGCCACCCGGAGACGGACATCCATGATTATCTCCATCACATCGGACAGCTCGGTTATCAATTCTATTTGGTAAACGATCAAGGCAAGGAGTGGTTCTATGGCGGCATGTTCCGTGAACAGGACCTTTCGCCCGAAACGGTGCGGCAGGTGCTGAACGGGAAGGTGTACCATGGCATCGCGGAGTTTCCGTCGGAGCTGTTCATCACCGGCTTTTTCGACAATGTCCTAAGCAACTCCATCGGCATCCCCATACAGGTAGAAGGCAGCCCTCACGCACTCTTCATCAGGCCCGATATTACCGTCCAGTTCGGGGAGATGCGTATCTTCTTCTCCATCATCATGGTCATTGCCATCCTGCTGAGCATCCTGCTTGTCGGCATTATTACGCGCTATATCGTGAAACCGATCGTGAAGTTAACCGAGGCCACCCAGAGCGTGGCGCAGGGCCAATATGACATTAAGCTGAACGTTACCCGGCGGGACGAGCTGGGGCAGCTTGCGGACCATTTTTCCCAGATGGCTAAAGGGCTAGCGCAGTTGGAGCAGATGCGCCAGGAGTTTGTATCCAATGTCTCGCATGAAATCCAGTCGCCGCTGGCCTCCATTCAGGGCTTCTCGCAGACGCTGCAAACGAAGCGCTTGTCCGAGGAACAACAGCAGCATTACTTATCGATCATTGAGGCGGAGAGCCGCCGGATGTCCCAGCTCAGCAAACAGCTGCTTATGCTGGCGTCCCTGGATAAGGAAGAAAATATTCTCGATAAATCCACCTTCGACGTGGCCGAGCAAATCAAGCAGGTGCTGTTCCACACCGAATGGAGCTGGCGCAGCAAAGATTTGACCATCGATATGTCGCTGCCGCCGACCTATGTCTATGGCGATCAACAACTGCTGCATCAGGTATGGACGAACCTCATCACCAACAGCATTAAATTCACCGTACCTGAAGGCGCCATCTCCCTGCGTGTGATCGAACACAACACACAATGCCGCATCGAGATCTCCGATACGGGCATTGGTATTCCGCCAGAGCACCTGCCCCACATCTTCAACCGGTTCTACCGCGTGGATGAGGCTCGCGACCGCTCCGAGGGCAGCAGCGGATTGGGTTTATCCATTACCCAGAAAATTGTCGAACTGCATGGCGGACGTATTGAAGTCACGAGTCAGCCTGGAAAGGGAACCACCTTCACCGTGATCCTCCCTCACGTATAATGCAGCCTAATCTCAAGTTCATGCTCTGTTCATAATCCATTCCTATACTTGGGGCATATCCCGCAGAGATTAAAAACCGAGGGATGTGCTGCTTAATGATTAGGAATGGAGATGGGAAACATGTTTCTTGCACTGCGTGAACTTCAGCATGCGAAGCTGCGCTATCTGCTGATTGGCTTCATTATGGTTCTGATTGCCTGGCTCGTTCTGTTCGTCACGGGATTGGCCCAGGGGCTCTCCTCCGATAACGCCTCTTCCATACAAAATATGAAAGCCGACTACCTGGTGCTTCAGGAGGGATCCGATCATCGGATCAATCGTTCCGTACTAACCGGCGAGATCTGGAACGAAGTGCAGAGCCGCCCGGGTGGAAACCCGGCCACTCCGCTCGGCATACGCATGAACACCTTGACCAAGGAAGGCTCCGCAGCCAAATTCGATGCAGCTTTTTTTGCCATTGATGTGGAGAGCATGCTGGCACCCCGAGTCGTTGAAGGCACCATGATTAGCAATACGGATGCCGACCTTGTGATGGCCGACCGCTCCTTGAAAGAGGACGGGTACCAGCTGGGCGACCGGATCGTGGATCAGGCTACAGGCGCCACATTTACGATTGCGGCCTTTACGGAGGGACAATCCTTCAGTCATGCCCCGGTCATTCACATGAACTTTGAGGGATGGAAGACGCTTCAATCAAACCCGGCAAAGCTAGCGCCTATCTATAATGCCATCGCTTGGAAAGGAACTCCGGAACAGAAGGAGGCCTTGGCCCGGGACGTATCCGGCATCGAGATTATCACGAAAGAGGAAGCCCTGCAGGGAATTCCCGGTTTTCAGGAGGAGCAGGGTTCACTCATCATGATGATTGTGTTCCTGTTTGTGATCGCAGCCTTCGTGCTGGCCGTGTTCTTCTACGTCATGACGATTCAGAAAATGAATCAGTTCGGCGTCCTGAAAGCCATCGGCGCGGGGACCGGCTATCTGGTGAGGAGTCTGATCTTTCAGGTCCTGACCCTTACCATCGTCAGTCTTGCGATCAGCATCGGCCTGACGTATGGGGTTTCGCTCCTATCGTCCGGCATCGTGCCCTTTTCGTTAACGCCTTCGGTCGTTCTGCTCTGTTCCTTGCTGTTCCTGGCGGTTTCCCTGATGGGATCGCTATTGTCGCTATATCGGGTCATCAAGATCGATGCAATCGAAGCTATCGGGAGGGCTGCATAATGACATCATCCAAGCTGTTGATGGATCAGGTGAGCAAAGAATTCGGTGACGGTGACACCTCCGTTAAAGTACTGGACAACATTTCGCTGGATATCAAGGGTGGGGAATTCGTCGCGGTGGTCGGACCCTCCGGTTCGGGCAAAAGCACCTTTCTCTCCATTGCAGGGGCACTGCTATCCCCTACCCGGGGACGAATATGGATGGGCGATCAGGAGGTCACACGGCTCCCCGCCAAACAAATGAATCAGCTGCGGCTGCGCCATATCGGATTTGTCTTTCAATCCTCCAATCTCATTCCGTATCTGACGGTCCGGGATCAGCTGCTCTTGATGGCCAAGCTGGCAAACCAGCAAGGCCAGGAGCCGCAGCGGCGGGCAGATGATCTGCTTCACCGGTTGGGCCTGTCGCATCGAAAGTCTCGTTATCCCGAGAGCCTGTCCGGCGGCGAACGGCAGCGGGTTGCCATTGCCCGGGCATGGATGAACGATCCGGAGCTCATATTGGCAGACGAGCCGACGGCAAGTCTGGATTCCGAGCGCGGCCGGACGGTCGTTCAAATGCTCGCCGATGAGGTGAAGCTGCGCCGGAAAGCTGCTATCATGGTCACGCATGACAAGCGCATGCTGGATCTATGTGACCGGGTCGTCTATATCGAGGACGGCAAGCTGTCCGAACGGCCGCAGCCGATTGTGTTGTAGCACGACAAAAACCGGATTCATCCCTAGGCAGCCTAGTCGATGAATCCGGTTTTTTATTATGCTGGACCGCCGTGTACCTTGTCCAGCGCTCAAGAAGGCCATACGTCTATTCGAAGGTTCGTATGGCTTCTGTCCCCCCTACATGGATCTGACTGCATTCATCCGCTGTTTTTAGCCCCAATTCCAAATGATCAGCGTGCTGCCCTCTATGTCTATCTCCATTATAGGGTGGATGGGCGAATGACTAGGGGATAATATTCTTTAGCTGAAGGGACAAATTCTTCTACCTATTGACCAGCGATGGTATGCTCGAAAGCCATCTCCTAGCCCGGATCTTTCACAGCCATAAAAAAAGCCCGCCGAACCCTATCTTCGGCGGGTGTATTTCACATATCTTAAGGTTGAACTTTCACTCTCTCTATTCTTGGTCCAACGCTTGATTACTTCTCGTAAATCGGCAGCACTTGATTCGTCTGCTCCCGGTTGCGGCCTACGGAGAAGATGGCAATCGGAATGCCGGTCAGTTCGGATACCCGCTCAACATAACGGCGAGTGTTCTCAGGCAGATCCTCCAGCGTCTTCGCGCCGGTAATGTCTTCGCTCCAGCCTGGCAGCTCTTCATAGATGGCTTCGCATTCGGCTAACATTTTCAAGCTGGCCGGGTAGTGCGTAATCTCCTCACCGCGGAATTTATATGCGGTACAGATCTTCACGGTTTCCAGTCCGCTGAGCACGTCCAGCGAGTTCAGGGACAGGCCGGTAATTCCGCTTACGCGACGGGCATGGCGCACAACTACGCTGTCGAACCAGCCTACGCGACGAGCACGCCCGGTTACCGTGCCGTACTCATGTCCTTTTTCACGGATATATTCGCCGATTTCATTATCCAGCTCCGTTGGGAATGGTCCGTCTCCTACACGCGTCGTATAGGATTTGGCCACGCCGATGACTTGTTGAATCTTCGACGGCCCTACGCCGGAACCGATGCAGACGCCGCCTGCAGAAGGATTCGAAGACGTAACAAACGGGTACGTACCTTGGTCGATATCCAGCATGACGCCCTGAGCGCCTTCAAACAATACCTTTTGATTCTCATCGATGGCATCATTCAAGACAACGGAAGTGTCGCGCACATATTTACGAATAACCTCGGCGTACTCCAGGTATTGCGTTAGAATCTCTTCAACATCAAGCGCTTCCCCGCCGTACACTTGGGTAATCACTTGGTTCTTCTCCTTCACCAGATGGCGAAGCTTCAATTCGAACTCTTCCGCATCCATCAGATCTGCGATCCGGATGCCGTTGCGTGCCGCTTTATCCATGTAGCAAGGGCCGATCCCCTTGCGTGTTGTACCGATTTTGTTCGGACCTTTGCGGTCCTCTTCCAGAGCATCCAATACCATATGATAAGGCATGATAACATGAGCACGATCGCTGATTACCAGATTGTCCGTGCTGAACCCGTTATCATGAATATAATTAATCTCTTCAATGAGTGCAGCCGGATTAACGACCATACCGTTACCGATTACACAGGTTTTGTCTTTATAGAATACTCCGGATGGAATCAAGCTAAGCTTGAATTTTTTACCGTCAATCAGAATGGTGTGGCCGGCATTGTTGCCGCCTTGGTAACGGGCTACCACGTCGGCGCTTTCCGCCAAATAATCCGTGATTTTCCCTTTCCCTTCATCTCCCCATTGTGTTCCCACAACGACTACCGTTGACATATTCATTCCTCCGCCCGGGCTGTTACACCCTTATGATTTCGCGTAACACTGATGAAATAAAACTATGCATGCTGATTAAGTTCAACCTCACTGCACTAAAGCAGCAATACCAGTGTAACAGTCCCCATTTTTAAAGTCAAATATAAAAACGAACAATCGCACATGAGTGTGTACGATTGTTCGGAATTAGGACGAGTTTATGGATTGATAACCGTATTATTGGGGAACTGCCATAAGAAAAACGACTGTCGAAATACTTTCTCAGAAGACAGACCGCGGTTAGAGGAAGTTTTTCTTGCGATATCAGGAAGGCTCAAGCTTCGAAGTTTATACTTGATATCTTAAGAAATGCCCTTAACTTACAGCAGCGGCAGGTATCCGCCTGATCTTTCGAACTTTATTAAAGCAGCCTCGTATTTCGTTATGACACCAAAGAACTTCGGCCATCTGTATTGTCGTTACCCGGCCGCAAAGGCATCGGCATGCGTTCGCTCGTAATTGACGAATTTATTAAAGTTCTTCAGGAAGACCAATTCCACTGTGCCTACTGGACCATTACGCTGTTTGGCAATGATGATCTCGATAATATTCTTCTTCTCGGTTTCCTGATTGTAATAATCATCCCGGTATAAGAACGCAACGATATCGGCATCCTGCTCGATCGAACCGGATTCCCGCAGGTCACTCATCATCGGACGCTTGTCCTGACGCTGCTCAACGCCCCGGCTGAGCTGTGACAGCGCGATGACCGGCACTTCGAGCTCACGGGCAATTTGTTTGAGCGTACGCGAGATCTCGGATACCTCCTGCTGCCGGTTCTCTCCGGGCTTGCCTCGCCCATGAATGAGCTGGAGGTAATCGATCAGAATCATGCCGAGCCCCTTCTCTTTTTTCAAACGGCGGCATTTCGCACGGATATCGGCTACCGTGACGCCAGGTGTATCATCAATGTAAATCTCCGCTTCGGATAGAGCGGCAATGCCCATCGTGAGCTTGGACCAATCCTCGTCACCTTTGAAGTCGCCGTTTCGCATCACGCCCGCATCGAGGTTTGCCTCGGCACAGATCATACGCTGAACGAGCTGCGGCGCCGACATCTCCAGACTGAAGATGGCTACCGTTTCTTTGGCGCGAATGGCCACGTTCTGGGCGATATTCAGTGCGAAGGCCGTTTTACCTACGGAAGGACGAGCCGCCACGATAATCAAGTCGTTGCGCTGGAATCCGCTTGTCATTTTGTCCAGATCCACAAAGCCGGAAGGAATTCCTGTCGTATTCCCCCGGTTCTGATGAAGGACCTCCACCTTCTCGAAGACTTCCATCAGCACGTCACGGATCGCAATAAACCCGCTGCCCGTGCGTCGATTGGAGATCTCCAGAATGCGGCGCTCCGCCTCGCTGAGCATACCGGATACATCTTCTCCTCCGGTATAGCCTTCACTGACAATCTGCGTTGCCGTTCGGATCAAACGCCGCAGCATCGATTTTTCTTCGATGATTTGGGCGTAATAATCCACGTTCGCAGCCGTCGGGACGGCATGGGCCAGCTTCGCTAAATAGCTGACTCCACCGATCTCTTCCAGCTGTCCTTTATCTTGCAGAAGAGATGTAAGGGTCACCAGATCGATCGGTTGATTGCTTTCCCCGAGCTGCACCATGACCTCATAAATCATCTGATGTGATTTATCGTAGAAGTCCTCAGCCTGCACCCGCTCCATCGCCGTGATCAGCGCTTCACTCTGCAGCAGAATGGCACCCAGCACGGCCTGCTCTGCCTCAAGGTTCTGCGGGGGGACCCGATCGAAATAGAGTTCTCCTCCCATATTACTCCTCCGTAATTTGAACCTTGAGCGTCGCCTTGACGTCAGGATGCAGCTTCACCGGAACCTGGGTAACGCCCAGGCTGCGGATCGGATCGCTAAGCTCAATTTTGCGTTTATCGATTTTGATCTTCTGTCCTGCCAATGCTTCCGCAATTTGTTTGCTGGTAATGGCGCCGAACAGACGACCGCCCTCTCCAGCCTTGGCTTTCAGGACCACCGTCATCTCTTCCAGCTTCTTGCCGAGGACCTGCGCCTCTTCCTTCTCCTGAGCCTTGCGCTTCTCCTCGGAGGCCTGCTGCTGCTCCAGCGTTTTCATGTTCCCGTCGGTAGCCGGACGAGCAACTCCCCGCGGAATCAGGAAGTTTGTTGCGTATCCTTCCGAAACTTCCTTCACTTCGCCTTTCTTGCCTTGACCCTTCATATCTTTTATGAAAATGACTTTCATTCAAATAACCCCTCTTTCGCTTCGATGTCCTTCAGTACCTCCATCAACTTCTCCTCGGCTTTCTCAGGCGTCGTATCCAGTTGTACTGCGGCGTTCGTTAAATGTCCGCCTCCCCCGAGACGTTCCATAATCATCTGAACATTCATCTTGCCCATCGAACGGGCGCTAATGCCAATCTTGCCGTCGGTGCGCTCGCTAATGACAAAGGATGCCTGCACATCCGTCATATTCAGCAGCATATCCGCCACTTGAGCGATGAGCAGCTGCGGCATGGGCTCCCCGCTCTTCGCCACCGCGATAGCGATATGGTCAAATACCATTTTAGCATGTTTCACGATTTCTGCCTTCGCTATAAATTCTGTCAGATCTTCCTTGAGCACCCGCTGAATCATCATGGTGTCAGCTCCGTGACGCCGCAGGAACCCGGCCGCCTCGAACGTTCTCGATCCCGTGTGGAGGGCAAAATGCTTGGTATCCACCGTAATCCCTGCCAGCAATGCCGTCGCCTCAACCGGAGTAAGGGATACCCGGTCGTGAATATACTGCAGCACCTCCGTCACCAGCTCGCAGGTTGAAGAGGCATACGGCTCAAGATAGATCAGCACAGCGTCATTAATAAATTCTTCGCCGCGCCGGTGATGATCCATCACGACCACCCGGCTTGCGCGATGAACCAGCCTCGGCTCCATCGTCATGGAGGCTTTATGGGTATCCACGACAACGAGCAGCGTGTGCTCCGTCATCATCTGCATCGATTGTTCGGTCGAGATGAATCGGCTCATCAAGGCTTCATCCTTGCGGACCTCTTCCATAATCCTCGAAATGGACGGATTCATTCCCTCCATCACGATATAAGCCTCGACTTTATACATTTGGGCTGCTTTCAGGATGCCGATCGCAGCGCCGACCACGTCCATATCCGGCAGCTTGTGGCCCATGATGATCACTTTGTCGCTCTCCTGCATCAAATCGCGCAGCGCATGGGAAATGACTCGCGCTCTTACGCGCGTTCGTTTCTCTACCGCGTTGGATTTACCGCCATAGAAGGAGAGCCTTTGGCCGGCTTTGACAGCGGCCTGATCTCCGCCCCGGCCCAGTGCCATATCCAAACTGGATTGGGCAAGCTGCCCGAGCTCCGTGATATCGTCTGAACCAAAGGCAAGACCGACGCTTAGCGTAAGCGGTACCTTCAGATCGGCCGTCATCTCCCGGACTTCGTCCAAAATGAGAAAACGGCTGTTCTCCAGTGCATCGAGCGACCTGTGGTTCAGCATCATCAAATAACGGTCCGAGGAGAGCCTCCGTAAGTAGACATTGAACTCCCGGGCCCAATTCGTAATCTCGCTGGTGACCTTTGCAATGAGTGCCGTTCGCTGTTGATCATCCATCCCCTGCGAGGCCTCATCGATGTTATCCATCATGATAATGCCCAAGGCCAGCCGCTCATCCTCGTACCGCTGCCTGAGGACCGCCAGCTCGGTGATCTCATCCAGATAAATGAGTCGCTCATCCGGAATTACCGTAGCTCCATAGAACTTATCCTCATGGGAAATCTCCAGCCGAATTTCCTTCGGCGGCTTCTCTTTGCTATCCTTCTTCTCCTGGATTTCCTTTAGCGCTGTCACCAGCTCGGGGAACAATTCCTGCAATGAAGCGCCGACCAGCGGCTGTTGAGGAAACATATTGACTACGAATCGGTTATGCCATTCCACGGTCTTATCCTCGCTGTACAGCACAATGCCAAATGGCAGCACGCTGACCGCTTCGCCCTCGACCCGCTGAATCCGAAACGACAGATCTCCGATATAATCCACCAGCTCGCGGCGAAACTTCATCTCCGCCTTCAGCATCGCGTAGCCGCCTACCACCGCAAGCAGCAGCCCGACCAGCCCCAGAATCGTATTGTAGAACGACAGAAAAATAACAAGCAGAAGCACCAGCGCAAACGCCCAGACGGTATGATAGCCGTGCCAGCGTTTCTGCAGAAATTTAGGCATGACTCATCACCCTATCTTTTGTTTTTACTAAATGCCTGACGAAGCGGGAACGCCAGATCCAGGATTCCGATAATCATTGCCGGCGGAAACAAAACAATCGGTATGGCCGTCAAAAGCGGCGCGATGGGATGCCACTTCCGCTCGTGTGCCAGATAATAGAAGAAGCTCAGCGCTTGAATCATGAAGCAGATCTGCAGCAACGGCGTAGCGTTGGCTACTATCATCTTCATGAAGGTATTGTCCGAATTGACGGTTGCTATGTTGATGAAGAAAATGAGCAGGTAGTACCAGATCAGGGAACGCGGGAGCATCCATTCTCTGGCCGGCTTCAGCCGCGGCACGGATAGACCCATGCTGTTAAGGGTGGGCCGTGCCAAAGCATGCGTGACCACCGTCATAAGGAACGAGCTGATAATCATCGCGAACGGAACCAAACGCATCGTTTGATCTTTAATGAGTTGTGTATCGAGTTCGGTGCCAAGGAACTGGCCGCCCAGGCCGCCTTCAACCCCCATCTCGGTAAGCGGAGCGGTTGTCATCTTTACGATCTCATCCACATATTCCGACAGATTCAATTGGAAGAAGGCCGTGCTGATCATCAGCAGAACAAGCAGTTCCACCAGCATGACGGCCATGCCATACTTCAACACCTGCATGGCTGCCTTCCGTTTCCGGTATAAATACCCCATCACGATCCCCGGAATCGCAAAATAGATCGCGAGCAGTAAATAAATGGGATGAATCAGGAGCGCAATCAGCCACACCGGCACCACATGCATGATAAATGATTTTGTATTCAAAGCCGTAAACAGAATCGCAACCGGCAGAACCAACAAGAAAGCCGTTACGATCGAAAAGGGTGTGAGTAGTGACAGCAGCAGCAGCAAATATACAACGCTCCATACCGCCGTAGTCCAGCGCAATTTCAATATGTTCACCTCTTACGCAAATGTTCTTCGAGCGCGGAAATATCCTGGTACCAATCCTCCAGCTGATGTCCTTCCTGCTTATGCTTTTTCAATTTCTCCAACAAGAGATCGTCCAAATCCCGATAGGTCAAGCCGAGCCTTCGGCCCAGTATGTAGGAGCTCATCATCAGGCTTGCCAAACTGTCTCCAACCTTTGTAGTGCTGCCTTCCCATAGAGCTTTGAATAACCGGGATACATGATCAATTACTTCGGTTTTAAGCCATTCAATCACTTTGGCGCGTTTCGCTACATCCAAGTCCTTCGGCATATTTGGCATATCCATCTCTCCCTGAAAACAGCTTTATTCTCCATTATAGCATAAAAAAAAGCCGCCCACACAAAGGCCCCGGGGCACCCTGTCCAACCTTAGTCCCCATGGCAGAGATAACTTACCTTCTCTTTGTACTCCAAACGGCTCCCGGTTATTCCCCTGCATGCTGACTGCTGCCCCGCTTCTATAGAAATAGGACGTGTTACCCACGATGTCTCGTGGTCCCACGCCCTTTGTTGTTTGCGTTCCTACATGATTATGTTGCCCCTTGGGATTCCATCGTCTCCTTGGAAACAAAGCGTTCACAGTACTCGATGATAAGGCTTCTGCGGACAATCCCGATAAATCGGTTCATGTCGTCCACCACAGGCACAAAGTTCTGTACCTTGGCCAAATTAATCAGATCCTCCATCCGGGCATCGATCGATACTGGCTTGATATCCATGCGGAACGGAACATCCTTCAGCAAAAATTTCGAAGCGTTCTCAAAAGTGATTTTGCCTTCCGAGTTCTTCATATGCCATAACAGATCGCCTTCGGTTACGGTGCCTGCATATTGACCGTTCTTATCCAGCACGGGCACCGCCGTGTAACGGTGAAACTCCATCCGTTCCAGCGTCTGCCTAAGCGTGGAGTCCAGCGTTAAACAAATCACTTCCTGCTTCGGTAATAGAAAAAAAGCGATATTCATAATGCATTATCCTCCTTATGACTCCAACCTCATGGAATCATGTTAAGTAACCTTCCTGATCCAAAAGCTTGGTATGCAGGTTACTCCTTCCCCTATCCATACTCATACATACGTTAACTCCGTCGTTTCGATTCCCTTGTATAGGGCACAAAATCAGCAGCCAGGCAATCCGGACTGCTGATTGAGATGAAGCAACGTACTATGACATCATCCGGATGTACCGGTGTTTATGTTATTGCAATTTCTGTTTCTCTGCATCTTTAGGCTGCAGCAGCTGGTCTGCCGGCGTATCCGGGTTCATCCAGTTGTCGATTAGATCGCGGGCTTCCTGCACGTCCTCCATGTCGGCCTCATTATAATAGATGCCGTTAATTTTCATGCCTTCTCCCATGATCGTATAACTGGTCATATCCACTTTGCCTCCGGTCAGCATCTGCTTCGCCAGGTCAATAATGAATTTAGGCTGCATATCGGTCTGAAAATTATCTCCCATAATCTCGATCAGTTCAGGCACCTTGCCGATCTGATCCAGCTTCATGACCCGCTTAGCCGCTACATCCAAAAATACTTGCTGTCTCTTCGCCCGATTAAAGTCGCTATCTTCACGATAACGGACATAATTCAAGGCTTCCTCGCCATTGTAAATCGGTTTGTTGGCTTCAATCGTGAACTTCTCATGATCCCTGCCTTTGTTGACGATATCCTTGCGGATCGGCAGCTCGACGCCGCCAAGGGCGTCAACGACATCCTTCAAACCTTGAAAATTAATGGAGGCATAATAATCAAGTTCCTCATCGAAAAATGCTTCCATCGTATCTTTCGCCATTTGATGACCGCCATATGCAAACGCATGGTTGATCTTGTCTTTCTTGTCCTTGCCGATAATATCGACGTACGTATCCCGCGGTACCGAGATTAGGAGCACTTTCGACTCCATGGGACGCACAACCGCATAAATCAACGTGTCCGAACGGGCCGGCTCGTCTTCCCGTTGGTCGCTTCCCAGCAGCATGACCGAGAACGGCTTGCTCTGGAGTACGACCGGCTCAGGCGTCTTGTCGCTCTGGAGCGGCTTATACGATTTCTGTAACGATTCCTCTACGTCCTTTGCCATAAACAGATCAAATGCCACGACCGCAAGCTGCGTTCTGAACAGAAATGCGGAAGAGCCCAGCAATATGACAACAGCGAGCGTAATATATAATGATTTCCTCTTCATGAGTTCAATTCCTTCTTTATTATAAAATAAATTAATGGATAAGTCAGATCGTTAAAGGTCTTTGCTTGCACCCTAAGCTGCTTGGCTCACCCTCCTCTCTTATTAAACGGGAACTCCTCCCGTTGACTCACTTCATACTAGTAGGCCAGTTATAACACATCATCTATTGTAAACCAGAATATTGTCAAATGTGAACCCTTCACGGGCAGTTCTATAAATCTACCAAATCCTCATGGATCCGTTAAACCGGTCTGTTCTCATGCTGAAGAGCGGCTGCGGTTCCCAAATATTGGAACCAGTCGTCCAGCCGCTCTCTCCACGTCAAGGTCTTGGAAAATCCGTAATCGAACAGCTTCCGCGTCTCTTCAAACCTTGCTTCTTTGGATTCGGTACCCATGACAACGGCAATAAGCCGGCTGCCTTGCTTCTCGGCTGTTCCCGTAAAGCAGTACCCTGCATTCGCCGTGTACCCTGCTTTTAATCCATCGGTGCCTTCGTAGGAATAAGGGCCGCCAAGCGAGGGCAGCATCCAATTGGTGTTGCTCAAATATAAATTGCGTCCGCTTATCTTCGTCTGCGTTTTGCTGGAAGTGCTTAGAATATCCGGGTGGCTTCTAATGAGATGCGCGGCTAGTTTAGCCGTATCTTCTGCGGTCATTACCGTTTCTCCATCCGAGGACCAGGCATGACCATTGGCGGTGCCCTGCTCGACGCCTGATGCGTTCACGAAACGGGTCGCGCTGGATAGGCCAATCTCTTTGGCCTTGGCATTCATCTTCCGGACGAACGCTTCCTCGGAGCCCGCAAAATGCTCGGCAAGCGCCACGGACGCATCATTGGCCGAATAAACCGTTATGCTCTGGAACAACTCGCGAACCGTCAAAATTTCGCCGGACTTCAAGGCGATTTTAACGCCTCTGACATCGCTTGCGGTATCGCTTATCTTGACTTCATCGTCCCAGGATCTCTTCCCGGTCTTAATGTCATCCAGGATAACCAATTCGGTCATCAGCTTGGACATGCTAGCAGGCGGTAAGGGTAAATCGCCATTCTCGCTGAGCAAAATACGCCCGGTATTTAAATCCATTAAGACGACGGCTCGCGCGTCGACCTTCGGTTTAAACCCCGCTCGTTCTATATTTCCTATGACAACCGCCCCTATGGGGACGATAATTAGCAACATCATGACCAGCCAAAGCCACCGTTTTTTCATAGAATTAGCCCTCCATAGTTATAGACGGTTGAAAGAGGCATTTGGTCTGCTTTTTTTTGAATTTTCTGTTTAGAAATTTTTGTAAATGAAACGAGCGTGTCCGAAAAACGAAAAAGACCTCCAACCGTCCGCAGACGATAGGAAGTCCTTCTATGAATCTGTAAATCTTAATCATCACGCTAATTGTTGTCAGAAAACCTGGATATGAAGAGTCCTATTAAGCGTAGTGACAAGCAACAAAGTGATCATTACCTACGTTGCGGTATTCCGGCACTTGCTGTTTGCACAGGTCCGAAGCCAGCGGGCAGCGTGTGTGGAATTTACAGCCTGAAGGCGGGTTCGCCGGGCTTGGAATGTCGCCTTTCAGTACGATCCGATCGCGCTTCAGCGTTGGGTCCGGTACCGGCACGGCAGACAGCAATGCTTTCGTATAAGGATGCAGCGGGTTGCGGAACAGCTCTTCCTTGCTTGCCATTTCTACCATCGATCCCAGATACATTACCCCAATTCGGTTGCACAAATGCTCTACAACACTGAGATCATGAGAAATGAACAAGTAAGTCAGCTGCTTCTCGCGCTGCAAATCACTCAGCAGATTGATGATTTGCGCTTGAATCGATACATCCAGTGCAGATACCGGCTCATCCGCGACGATAAAGTCGGGATTCAGAATCAACGCGCGGGCAATCCCGATCCGTTGACGCTGACCGCCGGAGAATTCATGCGGATACCGATCGTAATGATAGGCGGCAAGGCCGCAAATTTCCAGCGTTTCAATCACGCGGTCTTTAAGTTCCTTACGATTAACTAACCCATGGTCAATGAGTGCTTCGCCGATGGCTTCGCCCACTTTGATTCTTGGATTCAGCGAGCTGAATGGATCCTGGAATACGATCTGCATCTTCGGACGCAAGGCACGCATCTTCTCCTTGGATAAGGAATGGATGTCGGTACCATTGAAGATGACTTTGCCTTCCGTTTTTTCCAGCAATCGAAGAATGGTTCGTCCAATGGTGCTCTTGCCGCAGCCGGATTCACCTACAAGTCCAAAGGATTCCCCTTTGTTGATGGTAAAGCTGACTCCGTCAACGGCCCTTACATTGCCCACGGTTCGTTGAAATACGCCGCCGGTGATGGGAAAGTATTTCTTCAAACCGTCTATTTCGATCAGTGCTTGACTCATTAGGCTTTCCCCTCCTCTTCATACAGCCAGCAAGCGACCTTATGGCCGTTAGGATCCGTACCGAGCGGAGGCGTTTTCTCCTTGCAGATCTGCATGCAGAATTCGCAGCGATCATGGAAATGACAGTTGTCTCCAAGATCTACCGGGTTAGGCACTTGTCCCGGAATCGAATACAAACGTTCTTGCGTCTGATTAATGACCGGCTTCGCTTTCAGAAGACCTTTGGTATATGGATGCTTCGGCTGTTTGAACAGCTCGATGACCGGAGCTTCTTCTATGACTTTGCCTGCGTACATAACGACAACATAATCCGCCATCTCGGCAACAACGCCAAGGTCATGCGTGATGAGCATAATCGAAGTGTTGAGTTTACCCTTAATGTCTCGCATCAAATCCAAAATCTGGGCCTGAATCGTAACGTCAAGCGCGGTTGTAGGCTCATCCGCGATCAGCAGCTTCGGATTACAGCTGAGGGCAATCGCGATCATGATCCGTTGGCGCATACCGCCGCTGAGTTCATGCGGATAAGAGTCGAAAATCTTCTCCGCACGCGGGATTCCAACCAAATTAATCAGATCGATGGCGCGTTGTTTTGCTTCTTTACGGTTAACGAGTTGATGAAGCAGGATCGGCTCCACAATCTGCTCCCCGATCGTTAATACCGGGTTGAGCGAGGTCATGGGTTCCTGGAAGATCATGGCGATATCATTGCCGCGAATCAAGCTCATCTCGCGCTTGCTCATCTTCAGCAGGTCCTTGCCTTCATACAGGATTTCTCCCCCTACCGGAGGCGTATCGATCAAACGCATAAGAGACATGGCTGTTACGCTCTTGCCACAGCCCGACTCACCCACCACGCACAGTGTTTCACCTTCACGGATTTTGAAGCTTACATCGTCGACGGCTTTCACGGTGCCTGCGGAGGTTTGAAAATGCGTTTTTAAATTGCGGAATTCTACTAATTCTTTTGCCATATTCGCATCTCCTACTTCTTCATTTTCGGGTCAAGTGCGTCGCGAAGCCCGTCACCGATCAAGTTGATTGCAACTACGGTAACAAGAATACACATGCCTGGCGGTATCCACAGCCAAGGCCGCTTACGGAAATCAATCAAACTGTTTGCGGCCGAGATCATGTTCCCCCAAGAAGGAGTTGGCGGAACGACCCCAACTCCCAAGAAGCTTAACGCTGATTCGTAAATAATGGCTCCGGCTACGCCAAGCGTTGCGGATACGATAATAATCGGAATTGTATTCGGCAGCAGATGACGGAAAATTTTGCGTCGGTCTTTAAGGCCCAGCGCTTCCGTTGCCTGCATAAACTCTTGTTCACGAAGTGTCAATATCTGTCCGCGTACAAGGCGGGAAATTCCACTCCAGCCTAAGATACCTATAATCAACATCAAGAAATAGATTCGCTCAGAAGGATCAACCTTTAAGTCTGACAGCACCGCACCCAAAATGATCAGGATCGGGAGCGTCGGGATCGCCATAAATATATCGGCAATACGCATAATCAGAGTATCGACCCATTTCCGATAGAACCCGGCCAGCGCGCCAAGCGTCGCTCCCACGATAACCGAGATTCCAGTTGCGACAAGACCGACCGTCAGGGAAATCCGGCCTGCAAGCATCATACGCAGAAGAACGTCGCGGCCGAGCTTATCCGTGCCTAGCCAATATTTGGCGCTTGGAGGCAAGTTTTTATCTTTTACACTGTAGTCATACAGTGAATATGGCGAGAACAATGGACCAATAAAACACAGCAAAAACATAAATACGATTATGATAAGTCCGATGACAGCAAGACGGTTTCTGGAAAAACGGCGAATAGCGATCCGCCACGGGGAATCCGGCTGCTTCTTCGGTACTGGTAGATTCGTTTTTAATGGTGCAGCCTCTGCGGACAAATGAATCTCCTCCTACTTTAAGCGAATTCTTGGATCTGCAGTTCCATACAGAACGTCAGACAACAGGTTGCCCAGAAGTGTCAGTACGGATATGAACACCGTGAAACCAAGCATGAACGGATAGTCCCGCATATTGATCGATTCCAGATAAACTTGACCGACCCCTGGCCAAATGAAAATTTTCTCCATGATGATGGCGCCGCCAAACAAAGCTGGCAGCTCAAAGCCCATCAGGGTGATCGCAGGAAGCATGGCATTACGCAGAGCATGCTTGAAAATTACCGTACGTTCTTTCAACCCCTTAGCACGAGCCGTCCGGATGTAATCCTGACGAATAACTTCCAGCATGCTTGTACGGAAATACCGCGTCAAGCTGCCTGTGCTAAGCATCGTGAGTACCGTAACCGGCAAGAACATATGCCAAGCGATATCAACCAATTGTTCCCACGTATTTCCATTCATTCCGGATGTCTTCATACCGCCAACCGGGAACCACCCTAGATCCAACGCTAAAAATTTGATGAGAAGAAGTCCGATGAAGAAAGAGGGCAGTGACATACATAAAAAGATTAATAGCGTAATGATTTTATCGAATAAAGAATACTGGAATTTAGCCGAGAATACGCCGGCAAAAATAGCAATAATCCAACTCAATATCAAACTGAAAATAGCGATGAAAAAGGAGTTCCATACATAATTGCCCATAACGGTTGTAACAGGTTGTTTGTGCACAAGGGAATCTCCGAGATTACCCTTCAGCATATTGCCGACCCATGTAAGATAACGCTCTACTGGCGGCTTATCTAAACCATAAATTTCCCGAAGCTGAGCTGCCTTCTCAGCAGTCATCGTCGGGTTATTCACTGCAGTGATATAGTCACCTGGAACCAATGCTGATATTGCAAATATGATAATCGAAATCCCGATCATTGTCGGGATAATCTGCAGCAGCCTCCGGATAATGTACTGCTTCATAATATTCCTCCCGGCTTATAAGTGGATATGCCCAGCTCTTGCGAGCTGAGCATATGTTTCCTGCTGTTATTGTTGAATTTCGGCTTTATAGAGATCGATGGTGAAGTCTTTGTATGGAGTGATGTCCATGCCGTTGATTCTGCTGTTAATACCCCACATATCGCGTCTTTGATAGATCAAGAGATCCGGAACGTTTTGGTTCAGCACTTGATATGCTTCAGCGTAAGCTGCTTTACGTTCTTCAAGATCAAACGCGTTCAGACCTTTTTTCATAGCTGCATCGTAATCTGGATTGGAGAAGCCGATATCGTTCTGCTGTCCATCTGTAATGTAAACCGTGGAATCCGGATCCGGAGTCAAGCCCCAAGCCGCGAAGAACATTTCGAACTCGCCTTTGTCCTTCTTATCCATGATAGCGTTGAAATCCAACGTTTCAGCAGTCAGTTTGATGCCAAGTTCTTGGTAGTTTTGCGTCATAACCGGAATCAGAGCATCGATAACCGGGTTGTCAGCTGTTGCAGAGAAATGAATTTCGAATTTCTTGCCGTCTTTTTCGCGAGTACCGTCTGCGCCGGCTACCCAACCTGCTTCATCAAGAAGCTGCTTCGCTTTTTCCATGTCGAAATCGTACGGCTCAATGCCTTCGTCCGTGTAAGCCCAGGAAACGCTGGATTGCGGAATATTCAATACGTTCGCATAAGGACCATAGATGATTTCTACTACTTCTGCACGGTTCAAACCGTACATCAATGCTTGACGAACCTTAACGTCTTGGAATTTAGGATCATTGTGGTTCATGGCAACATATCCGTAACCGTTGGTTGGGAAGATGTTGACGTCCAGGAAGCCCATGCCCTTCAATTCTTCTACGTTGTCTTCGTTAACGGTAACCATATCCATATCGATTTCGCCGGATTGGAACATGGCCAATCTGGTTTCTTCAGTTGTAGTCTTGTAAATAACGTTCTTGATTTTCGGTGCGCCCAGGAAGTAGTTAGCGTTAGCTTCGAGTACTACCTCTTGACCTGGGGAGTAGCTCTTCAATACATATTGACCGCTTCCGATTGGTTTAGCGTGCAGATCTTTCATGTACTCCAGGTTGCCTTGCTTGTAACCTTTGCCATAGTAGGCTTCTGGTGCAAAAGCAACCGTACCGAGGTTATCCTTGGTCATTGCATTTGCTTCGGTAACTTCGATTTCAATGGTATTGTCGTCGATGACTTTAATACCGGAGATATCGGTAGCTTTGCCTTCGTTGTACTCTTTACCGCCTTTGATATGAACGGACAACAGATCGGATTGGCCGTCATAGCTGGAATCATGATAAACTTTCATTGCAAAAGCATAGTCTTTTACAGTAACAGGAGTGCCATCGGAATACGTCACGCCTGGCTTCAATTTGAACGTGTACTTCAATTTATCCTCGGAGACTTCTACGCTTTCCGCCAAACGGTTCTGGTACGTTCCGTCGCCTTGAACTGCGAAGAAAGAATCAAAGATAGCGTCTACGACATATTTGTCATAAGCAGTCTGCCAGTAGAACGGGTTAAATACCCCTTTAGGTGCAGTCATACCTACAACAAGCGTGTCTTTACGATTCAATGCAGTTGCTGGATTCAAAGATGGGTCTTCAGCTTCAAAATAGCCTTGGCTTTCGTCACCAGATTCAGCTGGCGGTTCTGTAGTTTCTTCGCCATCGCCTTCAGCTGGTGGAGTTTGCTCCGTTTGATCCCCTTGACTTGGTGGCTGTTCTGCTGTTCCTCCGCCTCCGCAAGCTGCTAATACCGTGATGGCCAGAAGCATGATTGCCAGCAGGAGTGACATTCTTTTCTTCATGCGAATCCTCCTCTTAAAAAATGTTGTTGCATTATAAATTATCAGGACGAATATTGAAATCATCCTTAAATAATTTCGGTACTGAACTTTACGTTCTCTTGGATGTCATTGCATGATGTGAAATAACTTGAAAGTTTTACAGAAAATATACCATTGGTCAATTAGTGCCAAAGTCTCTAGCAATATCTTCTTGCCTATAAAATTAATGTTATGATACGTGTAAATTTAGGTAACGTCAATTACTTTTTTTCATATTTCTCAAAAATCATGTTTTTATCGTCGTTTTCGAGGTTAATAATTAAGTTTATCTCCGTTGTATATCCTTAGTTTACTGAAAATGTATGTAATACCAAGATTTATTTACAATTTATAACTATAATCGCTTTCGGTTTTGTTGAAATTATGTAATGTTATATTACAAATAATTTGAATTCAGCTCTAATATTTTGATTAAGAGTACTAAAAAGTGATTTTCATGTTAAATTATATAACGCCATTCAAGTCTATCTCTGCTCAATCTAGATAAAGTCCATTTTTATGTAATATTTCATCCTAACCGTAAGCTTCAATTCCGTATTAGATGACGCCTGTTTGGAGGTTTTGCCTTTCATGGTTTCGTCCCTCTACTGCACTAAAAGCTTAAAAAAGCAATCCGGGAGCATCTTCCGGATTGCTTTCTCGTTCTGTTTCATGTCAGATTAATCAACCTCGTTCTTTCATACTTACGAACTACAGGTTCTTCACCCAGGCAAGCTTCAAATCCATTTCTTCAATGCACTGCTGATGATCATGCGTATCGTCGGCCACTAAAGGCGTTACCGGATATGTGCGCATCTGTCCGCGGTAAGTATGAAGCAGCGGATGAACCGCATGCCTTCCCTGGATTTCCGGGTCCAGCCACTTGGCCATGTTATCTTCCGACAAGATTGCCGGCATCCGTGTTTCGAACTCCGATATCGCTTCATTTGCATCCGTCATCAGAACCGTGCAGGTTCTCATTTCATTTCCCCTGGCATCCCGCCATGTCTCGTATAGGCCCGCCATACCGAATATTTCATTCTCTCCGATCACGGTCCGTACGGCATAACTCCGTTTGCCAACCGTCCTCCAGTAATATAGTCCGTTGCAAGGTATAACGCAGCGTCTTGTATCAATCGCTTTGCGATAAGTGGGATTCTGATCAACTGTCGTAATATCGGCATTGACCGCGTCTTTTCCCCAATATGGAACCAAGCCCCACCGATACTCATCGAGTACCCGCTCCCCCTGTTCCTGTACAATGACCGGCATGGTTTGGGTAGGACTAATGTTGTACCGGCTCTTGTAGTAATACATGACCCGTTGGATGCCAAAGCGTTGATTCACTTCTTCGAGCCCTGCGGACAGCGAAAATCTTCTGCACATACGACTACCTCCTTTTTCCTTTATCGTTTGGATAATGGAGGAGGAATATGCATAATAAGACTAACATCATGGAGCTTCCACTCCATGTACGCTTGTATCCCTGGAGAGGACATCATTAGATTGAAAAATTTCTGCAATTTTAATGTAATCGCATTATTAAATTTTCCTTACCGCACGGTCGTAACGATGTTCGTCTATCATGTTTGTACACGATAGACATCAAACTTCATACGAGAATAAGAAATAGGCCTCTACCATTCTCTTTTTTCGATATATGAGAAGGATCGCATTCTATATACAAGACAAATATCATGTCGCCCTTCATGCGGAAAGGCGACAGATACTTATATATAATAGAAGGAATTTTTTTAGCCTACTTTGCGATCGGCCTACATTCATGGATTCCTTTATAGCAGGAGCGCCCATTGTTCTTATCATTGTATTGCTTACAATAGACACTGTCCTTTCGAAGTAGACATGATTTCAGGGCTTTAAAACTGGAAAGCTTTACACTAGGCTTGTATTTATCGATCGCTGCTACGCTTTAATAATGTACACTCAGGGGAGACACGATTCTTCCGTGAAGACATTATATCCCAACATTTGGTTAAGCCTGTTTGAAACCGAGGAGGTCTGTCACTGCTCTTGCTTCATATATGATTTAACCTCTGCCTCTCACATGGATACTTTCACGATTTCGCAATGGGCAGCGACGTGGTCTTGCAAGCATCTGCTGACGTTGTTTTCTCAATGACAGTCCGTCACATGACTGAGGTATCCCTTGCGAGATGTTGAAGTAAGCACTTGTGTTGTATACCTAATAAAAAAGCGGCCCAGCCTATGATTAGGCTGAACCGCTTTACACACAAAGGATTACTCCGTTGTGTATGGAAGCAATGCGATTTGACGGGAGCGTTTGATCGCAATCGTCAGGGCACGCTGATATTTAGCGCTAGTACCTGTTACACGACGAGGCAGGATTTTTCCGCGCTCGCTGATGAATTTCTTGAGCAGGTCTGTATCTTTATAGTCAATGTGAGTAATTTTATTCACAGTGAAGAAACATACTTTACGACGCTTGTTGCGGCCGCCGCGGCGTGCCGGTCTTTTGTCGTTGTCTCCGCCTTCTCTTTGTTTAAAAGCCATGTGTTGTCAGTCCTTTCCGTATTAAAATGGCAAATCATCATCCGAAATATCGATCGGTTTTCCTTCATCGGAAAAAGGATCCTGATTGTTGTTTCGCGAGTAGTTATTGTTCCCCCGGTTTCCGCCACCGCTATTGCTGTTGCTTCCTCCGTTGAACGATGATTCCTCACGATTTCCTCCGCCACCGCTTGTTTCACGGTTTGACTCCAAGAAGCGAACATTATCGGCAATGACTTCGGTGACGTATACACGCTTACCTTCGTTATTCTCGTAATTCCGCACTTGAATGCGCCCTTCTACAGCCGTCAGACGGCCTTTGCGCAGATAGTTCGCACAAGTCTCCGCAAGCTGTCTCCAGGTCACGACCGGAATGAAATCCGCTTCGCGCTCCCCGCCTTGTCCAGTAAACGGACGATCAACAGCAAGTGTAAATTGCGTTACAGCAACACCTGAAGGAGTATATCGCAGCTCGGGATCCTTAGTCAGTCGGCCAATCAAAATGACACGGTTCAACAATCCAATCCCCTCCTTAGAACGAAATCAATTACAAAGTTTGGTTCGTATTAAGCAACGTCGTTCGTGATGAGATAACGAATGACTTCGTCAGAAATCTTCATGAGACGCTCAAGCTCAGCTACAACTTCAGGTGTTGCGTTGAAGTTTACCAGAACGTAGACGCCATCACGGAATTTCTTGATCTCATACGCAAGACGGCGTTTACCCATTACGTCATGCTTTGTAATTTCTCCGCCGTTGGAGATGATGCCTTGGAATTTATCGACTGCAGCTTGAACAGCTTCTTGTTCAATGTCAGGACGAATAATGTACATCACTTCATATTTGCGCATATGTTTCACCTCCTTATGGACTTCGGCCCTCAATCGATGTTGAGAGCAAGGAGCGAGTCTAACTCGCACCATAATACTATATCAGAACGGATGATCGGATGCAAGTTTCTTTTCGATTCCAAACATGCCCTCTTCCCTTTATTACCGCGCCTTTCTCTCTTTCCCTGCAATGATTTAAGGTCTGATGGCGCATGATAATACATGCAGTCCATCCATCATAATGAGGAGGAATTCCATAATGGGAGAACAGACCGAATTTCGTGCAGGCGACAAAGCGCCAAACAACGGCGTTTATATGGAAGTTGGCGTTAGAGACCATATTATGGGCATCGAGAACCCGCGTCAAATTAAAATGAGCAAGGGCGACACCTTTCCTGAAACTCAAAATGATGATCGCGTATGGTTAAACAAGCGTCGGGTGCAGCCTAAGTAACAGCCTGGAGCGTTCCAGACCCATGTATTGTTCGGCGCCCTATTGCATCCTGAGATTGCCCCAGGTCCGAGCTTTGTCAAAATGGCTGTGGTCCAAGCAATGAATGCTGACCATTTACTCTAAATTGTCATTCGTTGAAATTAGCATGTATACAAACAGCCCTTTATGCGCACATTATAATCAGGCGGTGCATGAGAGAGGTGTGGTTCCGTTGAACGTTGCAACTGAACAACGCAGAAGGTTTCTGATCGTCGCACGAATTGCAAGCTGAGGAAATGAGCCGAATGCTTGACCTTTAGGACAAGTGAAGCTGTTGACAAGGTTCGCAGAAGTGCTGATAAAATGATTCCAATTCACAAGCACCGCCTACCCAGAAAGAAGGGCCCTAATGGGCCCTTCTTTTTATGTTCATATCCGCTTCCTGATCTGGAGTCATCCTCTCGACAACGAAAAACACCCTCATGCAAGTCATCTGTCCTGCATGAGGGTGTTTTATTCAAAGGCGTTGGTACAGCTTATCGCCTCGGCTTATGTAACAATATCGTCTGTATCCATAACAGCGGAACTTAGAACGATTGGTGGCGGAAAGGGTGGGATTCGAACCCACGCACGCCTTGCGACGCCTAGCTGATTTCGAGTCACATTTTCGTTATCGTTTCCGGTATAACTGGCGTTGTATCAACGTTCAGCTTACGGCCACATAACGGATTGATTCGGTCTCATCTACGCTTATCAGATTAGTTTCTACTATTATATAGTGTATTCTTTCCGGAGACAAGCGCGGATATCCCGAGTTTAAAAAACTTGGCGGAAATTTTTAGCGAATCGGACTTCGTTAGGTTTACCATATATTGGGTCCATGAGTTATTTTTATTGCGCGGACGGTGGGGTCACCTGATTTCGGGTTCGTTCGCTGCCTACCCGCCCCCCCTTTCGCGGGATCTACCGTTATGCATACGTTATTCATCGCGATACCTAGCTGATTGATAATCATAACGGTGTCGTCTAACGCTGCAATCCGCGTAGTTACGCCATTAGTCCGATAACGTCCGATTATGCATCGAATTCAAGCCGTTTATACACCGTTTTAGCGCATAAATATGCGGATTGACCCCCTGAAATTTTCGAGGACACGTCCGTCCCAGGCATGCGGCGGATAATTTCGCTAGTAGTCGTGCGCAGTCGGCTACGGAAAATTTCCGAAAAGTGTAGTTTTGTAACAGGTTAATCGCGATTAGATTACCGCCAAATCATCGGCTATTCCTCGTAAATACAGCCGTTTTTAGCCATTCCGCAGACATTTCGGATAATCCGACTAAATTGTCCGTTTTTGTTACAACCATCCGGAAGCTATAAAGAATCGTTCTACTTGCGCAGGCGTATCGAGATCCCATCGGGCCTTTCTGCGAGGATGTCTAGCGCGTACCTTCCGCATTATGACTTTGTGCAATTCCTTGTCGAAGTCCTCACGTTGTCGCCACCGGTATAAAGTCATACGGCTAATCCCGAGAATATGCGCTATGTCTTCGTGATTGCGCGATGGTACATCCGATAATAACTCGATCGCGGCAAAATGACGCTCATTCAACGGCAGCCTACGTGAACGGCGTTTCTTCTTCTTCGCCATACTAACGTACCTCCTTCGTAAATAAAAAAGGCGGAACCACTAGCGCAGTGTTAAACGCCAATGATTCCGCAAGTGTTAATTATTGCGCCAGCAAGCGTGCAAGTCCTCCCGCAATCTTTTCGATATCGGCTTCTTCACGCACAACCATACTGCTAATGTTAATCGTAAATGGGCGCGCAGAACTGCCACCATTGGCGCCGCTCTCGCCCCTCCAGCGTTTGGCCTCTTCGCGAGTTAATACGGCCTCACCAGCGTGTAATCTCGCTGGCATATTATTGTACGGAACATTCCGGATACCTCCGTTAAAGCCAACGGCATCAGTTAACGAACCCCATAGCGATTTAGGTTGCGGCGCCCTCATTTCGGATGGACCACCATACATAGGCGTATTGTTATCCGCTTCGCTCATCTTCTGATTGAACTCGACAAGACGTTTAGTTTGCGCAGTATTTCCACCAGGCACGAGGCTCTTCACAGCCTCCGGCAGCTCGAACGTGCTCATAATACCCTGGCGTATGCCTTCGCCTATCCCTGCGCCTAATCTTATAGCCGCGTCCAATACCGGTTTGGAGTTCTTGAGGACGCTCGCCACGACTTCCGTAATTTGCTCGGCTGCTGCCGTCACTGTCGTTTTACCGCTTGCGCTCCACCAATTTCTAAACTCGTCTCCGAACGCATCAAAGACGAATGCAATTTTCTGTTTGATTGTTTCGAGGTTTTGGAACTCTGGATTGTTAATAAATTTCTCATTAATCCATGAAGTAGCTCTACGTACGGCATCAACTGCGCCTGAAACGAGGCCGCTAAAGACGTCCGTTCCCCACGCTTTTAACTTTGCGAAGTCCGCGCTATTTAGCCACTTATTGAAGTCCTGCAACAGCGGATTTATCTTGCGCAAACCCTCCGTACCCATTTCGCGGAATGCGCGGTTTATCTGGCCGATTGATTTGCGGTACTGGCCAAGTGTTGTTTTCGACTGGGCTTCGAGTAGCTCGTTGGATGCGCCGATCTTTGTCAGATAGCGATCTAGATTGTCTAGTTGCTCGTTTAACGGCAGGTTCTTCCACTGATTTAAGACCGATCGAGGTAATTCGAATCGCTCAACCAATGAAACAGCATCTCCACTAAAATACTCACGCAATGCATAAGCACCACCGGCTATGCCAGCTTCACTGTCCATCGCCCCGAGGCGCTCGGCCAGGTTCACCATACGCTTAATTTGTCCGATATCCTTTGTCGTCGGAATGAACGATTTACCTGCGTCTAGGAAGTCGTCCATCGTAAACATCGAGACATCTGCACGGCTCTGCACGAAATCAAGGTACTGCCTGGCGTTCTTCTCGCTCTCCTTGCCAAACATTGCCTTGACGGTTACCTCTCTACTCTCGTACTGACTTGCTGCGCCGATCGTTTTATCGAATAGCGATTTAGCACCTCTCGCCGTCACATAAGCCGCCCCAAGCGCAGCCACCTGTCGAGTTAAGCCCGCCGTTGAACGTGCGGCACCGCTCATCATGCCGGCGCTCGACCTTACGGCCCTTCCGGTACCAATTGCGGCCGACTTAGCGTGATCCAGCATACGAGCGAGGCCTCGTGTTTCCGCCGCTGCGTGTTCCTGCGCTCTGGCCGCCATTCGGCTCGTTTGTGCAAGCTCATCTGTCGCTCTTCTGGCTCGATCCGTCTGCCTGCGTACCTTGTCCAGCGTCCGGGTTGCGCCATCATCCTTTATCCGAATTTTCCCGAGTAATTCAAACGACAATGTATTTCGCCTCCTCGCAATAAGCTAAGTAGCGCCGGGACTTCTTAAATATGCGTTCTCTTTGGCGCCTCCATCCGCGACTCTCGTATCTGTAACTGCGTAGCCCGTAGACCGCCGGCAGCAGTCCGAAGATATCAACGTCGTCATACTCTTTGCGTAGCCTGGCGTATTCTTCTTCCGTCGGCTTGCCGCTTATCAGCATGTCGTACAGCTCCGCGGCTTCGATCGTAAGTTCATCGGCCTTTTGTAAATCAATCATTCGTCACACCTCCATAATTAAAGAAGCGAGTCGTTAGACCCGCCTCTGTCTCTGCTTCTCTCTTTCTGCTTGCTTTCGCGCCTTCTCTTCTTCCTCTAGCACGAGCAACTCAGAAGCGTACATGAATATCTGATGGCGCTTCTCCTTCGCATAAACTTCGTCCGGCGGTATGTGGTGTCGCTGGTAGATAACATGGAGTAAATATGGGACACCTCCCGCCTTGATTAGTTTTTTGCGTCTTCGATTAGCTCTTCCTCGTTGCCAAATCCGGAAAGGTTGAGAATTGCCTGCAGAACCTTCGACATTTCGCCAGGTAGTAGTGCCTTGGTCACACAATCCGCATCGTCAGCCGCACCATAGTGAGCCTTTAGCGCCTTGTCGTTAAAGTCCGGATCAACGCAGCCTTTGACGATTACCAGCGTGTTAAACAATTGGTCATCTGATGTTTTGCCTCCTTTACCGTCCGGTTTCGATGCGCGGTCGCCAATCTTGCGCATATCTTCATTACCAAGTGCTTTAATCGTGAAATGTGTTTTCAATCGCGGAATATATACCTCGTTCGTCAGTTCAAGCGTTGCGCCAAGTAATGCGTCTAATCCTGGTTTTGTCTGTGTTTGCTTTGCCATTTAAAATTCCCCCTGATAATTATTAGTTGAAATAAAAGAGCCGTCCGAAGACAGCTCCCGTGAATAAGTCCATTATTCAAATGTAATCGTCGCGATAGTTCCGTCCGCTGTATACCTCGTTGTCACTTGCGTCTTATAAGCGTCGGACAGCGTCACGCCTTGCGGCAACTTCACGGCAAGATTGACGCCCGTTTCCTTGCGGTCGGTCAAGAAGATGAGCGCGCCGTCTAAATTTTCCTCGATAATCTGCGGTACGTGCTTTTCGAAGCCGGTTCCGCCGTACTTGCCGAGGTAAAGCGGCTTTACTCCGTTATCAAACTCGATAGATGCGCCCCAGGAGTACGAGTCGTATCGTTCTTGAAATCTCTTTGTTATCGTAATTGTTCCGTTCATATTAATTCCCCCTATTATAATTTTCCGCGCAATCTACCGCGCGACTTTAAGCTCTGATACATATCCCGTCCGACTTGTCCGAGATCTCGCGGTTTAGGTTCTGGTCTACGACCGTTCCCCGGATTCGGGTCAACCCCGTGCGTTTCTTTCTGTTGTAACTGCTTAACACGAACTAGGATCGGCAAGTCATCGCCAAATTCAGATATCGCGGCCAGGATATCCCGTTCGTTATCCGCGTCAATGTGTTCGATTGCGTAGTCGATTTCCTCCGGTTTTAATCCGAGCTTAGCGAGCGTCTGGCGCTTAATTGCCGTTGTTAACTCGCTGATCTTATCAGTTAAGGCCTCGACCTCTTCCGGCGTGTGCGTCTTCTCGGCTGGCGGCTGCCCCTCGCCTTCTACTTCCTCCGCGAATAGCTGCAGGTTCAGCGGCAGCCTGAAACGTTTATCCATATTACTCACCTGCCTTTAACGCATACTCGCGATCCGTCTTGTACTGGCCGGATACCTCTGCCGCAAGATAACCGTCTTTATATGTCCGGTGTGTCTTCGTCAGTTGATCGTACATAACATCTGGCGTATGGTCCTTTTGAATCTGCGTGAGAATCTTATACTGCAGTCCGGAATCTCCCGTTTTAAGCTGCGCTACCATCGCGTCAAAGTGTTTGGCCTTATCGCCGGCCAGCGTTTTAACCTCGTCATATCGACGCAATAGCTCCGTCTTAGTCGGCCCATCCATTGCCGGCAGTTGTGCGCGCAGGAGGGCGGCGACGTCTTCCGGATTACTTGTCCGCAGGTTAATAAGCACGCCGTCTACGAACGCTTTGGCCTCTGGCGTCACAGGCTCCGTTTTAAAGGCGTCCTGTGCGGCGACAATGGATAGCGCCTGCAGCTCCGTTTGATACTTCTGCTTAAGTGCGGCCACCGTCTCGTCCAACTTATCGCGCGCCTCTAAGACGCGGTACTGGCGCTCATGGGGACTTAGAACGACGTTCTTATCGATTTGGTCCGCATGTGACCGGTAAGCCTCTACCGCGCGATTAATCTGCATCTGGTAATTGTTCAGCGTTGGGAAGTCCGCCTTAACGGCGCACCCTTCGCTCACTAACTGCGCCGCCTTTGCCGTGTCGACATCGTAAATCCTGCCGGATTCGCGTCTAATATGGCCGTCAGTGTGATCTCGAAGCATGTAAACGTTATTCATATACTGTTTCCTCCTCGTATTGTGTTGCGTTGAGTGCGTGCCAATCTACGTACGGCGACCCGTTGGAATCGATAATACATGTCGCGTCTTCGCCGATCGTCTCCTGGGCAAGAACTACTGCCTCAGACAGCGAGAAGTTAACAGCCTCTTCCGGTTTTACGTTGGCGTATTCACGTTCGAATCGCGTTGGCTGCTCGTCAATAAAGACCGTGGTATCCGTGGCGTACTCGCAGAATCCAACCTCGTAAACCCGATGATGCACGTAGTAATCCGCCGGTTTTGTCATTATTTTCTACCTCCGATTAATTTGATTTTTACGGCATGGTTGCGGCCCTTGGCGTCTTCTCCGATTTCAAACGAAATTCTCTCACCATATGAGAGCCACCCGAGGCCAGGTTCTATTGACTCGTTAATATGAAAGAATAAGCGCTCGCCCGTGCCGTCGACATCTACGAAACCATAGCCCTTCGGGTCGTTAAATTTGCGCACGGTGCCGGTTAAACGCTTCGAGCTTGTTTCAGCTTCCATTATTCCAGTGACGATAGCCTTTCCGATGTCTTTGCCGAGGTTACTTGCGGCTTTCTGCAAACTATTTCCGCGAGTGCTTTTTCCGAGGCTCGGTCCTATGGTTTCTATCTCATCCCCTGTTCCCGGCCCACCACTCCAGGTTTTTGTGTTGATAAATGACTTAAATTCTTCGATAAATGATTTCATTGCTCATTACCTCCGTTTTTTATGTTTTGTGGTAACCATCATCGGCGCGAACCGGTGTATGAACTCCTCGGAGACCGCCTCGCCGTAATGAATCGTATACTCGGCTCCGTCTTCATCTCGCAAGGTGACGAGTCTTCGGTAATACTCGATGGGCTCGATTGATACGACCCGTATTTGCTTAGCCACTGACTGCCGCCTCCTCCGAATATGTCCAGCGCTTCAATAATGCCGCCACGCACCATAGCCTGGCCGACACCATATGTCTTCTTAGGCGAAGTTTCTTTGCAGAACTCGATTGTAAGTTTCTCGATTAGCCGGCATCGTTTAACGTCATCCAGGTCGCACCAAGTTTCGATATTGATCCGGCTGCCTACGAACCTAATCAACTCGTCATATAACTCCGGCACCTCATCTACTGGAAACGGCTCGAACTTAATCGGCCAACGTGCGCCGTATTCAACACTAATCATCTCAATCGCTCCTCTTCGCAACTTGAGTGTCTAAGAATCTGCAGCGGATACTTTCCTCGCCGCGCCAGACCTTGCAACGAATATCCGCCTTACTCATCGCCTGAAGCAAAACGCACCCGCAATCGCTTCGAAAATAAGGACAGTAATGCTTTGCGTCGGCTTGTTTGTCATTCATGTTCCACCTCTCTTCCTAACGCTTTAGAAGCCTCTTTTCAGCTTTCCGGTATAAACACCCTACCTCGTTAAATTAGCGTCCGAGAACCCGCATCACTACGCGGTTTTTCACGTCCTAAAACGTTAGACTTTGGTCGCCCAATATCGATTCCTAGCCCGATCAGCCGCGCATTGTTTCCGTCTGACCTCGCGACACTCTCCGCAATACTTCGTACGGTTCGACGTCTTAACGATCGGAGTTGAACAGCGCTCGCATGTCGCCGTGTTCTCTTCAAGATTGAAGTAGCGCGATTCTAATTCGGGATCTATCGGCAGCACAGCGCGTTCAAATTCCAGACACCGCATATCACCGGCCTCAATGAACGGTAGCGCCTGCGGATCTTCGCGGAACCATTGGCAGCGTGACTGGCTGTTGGGTTCGTAGCGGCAACCGTCTGTACCGGTGAAGGCTGCGCAGTGATTGCGGGCGAGCGTTTGGATTCTTTTAAGGTTGTTGTTCATGCGTACGCTCCTTTTTGGGCATAAAAATAGCGCTCGGCGTGTGTGCCTGCGCTTATAACCATTCTATTAGTTCGCGTATCGCTTCGGATTTCTCCGGCGTCTCTCCCGGCGGAACAGGGTCCGGCTTTTTCACTTCGCTAATTTGGAATTTTGCCTTTCTCTTCTCTTCGAACTGTTCCTGGTCCGCAGCGCGTCGTCCGTAATACTCCTGTAGCGCAGCGTCGAATCTCGCGATCTGCTCCGGATATAATGCTCTAAACTCGGCTTCGGTTAGCGGCTCATTTACAACGAAAACCTGTTTGTTAGGCTCTCGTAGCCTCCCCTTCTCCATTCTAACCAATCCGCAATCCGTCAGCGCTCTTAGGTGGCGATCAAACGGCTTCCGTCCTATCCCAGTCTGCGCATAGATTTCTTCGCGTGATAACCATACGCAACTATACAGCTTGTGATTCGGATCGTTTTGGCGCCAGGAACGGAGATAAGCGTACAGTCCGGCAGTCTCAATCGTGAAGCCGTCGAGAAGCGTGTACATTCGAAGAACGACGTCCTCAACCATTGTAAACGAATCCTTACCCGTTAGCGTTTGATTAACATTTATCATTTGACTAGTCTCCTTTATTTGAATTGGCGCGTGGTGGCGGCCTAGGGTTCCGTCCGTTTTGGGCGTTACCCCTGTTTGTATATTTGCCTTATAACTTCTTTGCGCAAAGTCATATATGTTAAATACTTATATTGCGATAAATAGTCCGCTAGGAACGTAGTGACGACGCGAGTGAGGAATAGTGTTCTTCTATTCCGAACTATGCCCTTTCGGTTGTATCGTTTTAACCGCGGTATTATTTGTATATATTGCTTAGTAAATATTGCTTAGTAAATATTACTCTGTGTTCCTTTTGGACGTTTTATAATGTCCGTTTTGGGCGTTTTAAAATGCCCTTTTTGGACGTTACCTTGAAAAGTCGCCCATAGCGCTCCTTAACTCATCGCTATCACGGAATACGAATACGTTAAGATGCGGGAATTTTTCATTCTGGCGCAGGTCCTTCAATACAAAACCGCGCTGCATTAAATATCCGGCCAATCGTTGGTAGTGAATGACGCATTCTTTCATTTGACATCCTCCTTATTGCGTTTGAATTATCGTCTCTTCATAAACGGCCATAAGCCGCGCCAGCTTGTCCGGTGTCAACTCTAACTCGCGGACCAGCATATCCGCTCGATACTGCGGTAGCTTGCGATCGCCCGATTCAACATACGAGACAAACCGTCCGGTAACGTTCATCAGTGCGCCAAAGTCCTCGCGTGTTGACCGGTATACTTCACGTAGTTTGCGGAGAGTAACGCCGTCGATCATCATTAATAACGCCTCCTTCGTTCGATTTTAGGAACTAATATGGTAAATAAAAACGCCGCCTTCACGTCGTCAGGCAGGCGACGCGGTGGCAGACTGGATTCCATAGTGCGTAACCGACTGCGTATTTAAAATATACGGTGTCCTTCAAAATAAGAATCTAACTGACTCCTTAAAATATGGGTTGCAAAACTGTGATTTTTGTGATATGGTTAATTAGAATATCTATAATTTTTACTTCTCTCACTGTTCTAAATATACTGTCAACTTGGGACACTTATAGTAAATATTTCTCAAGTTTTTTTCTTATTCTCGTCAATCTCTTCCGCGCAGTCTCATACGGTAACCCGCTAACCCGCGCTACATAAGTCCCCGAGACGATATATTCCCCGCCCGCTGTGACGTTATAACCCTCTTCTCTTCCTTCGCGTATGTCTTCTTCCACCGAATTAATCAACTTCTGCAGAAATTCCGCTTGCTGTACGTTTAATTTCTTCGTTAATACCCATTCTGGCACTTCAAACCCGATTACCGTTGCCATTGAGTTAGTAAAATGCGGCTTCACCCTGCGATCACTCCCAGACTTACGAAGACGACGCAGGCCTTTTCGATCTGCTTGTATGTCATGGTAACGGGTCATGATTGCGTCATTAATATAGCTGACGATCTCCCTATCGCTTCTACTCGCGTCAACATACTTGAGAACGTACATTAACGCCTGGCGCATATCTCCCATAACTTCTGTTCGGATACGGGTTTCCTCTTCCGCAGCTTCATTTTCTATCGCGCTAACCCTCTCTATCAAACTACGATATATCTTGTATTCCGATTCATTGTGATACTCTTTAAATCGTTGTTCTATTTGTATATCGTTGCTTGCGAGCCACTCAAGCATTACGGTATTGATATCAAATGTCCACACAAATCTGTCCGTAGCGATCGGCTCAAACGGTATCTTCATTCCGTAATCAAGGATCAAAATCGATAAGTAGCGGTTAATCTCGGGATAGGAATAACGTAAGGGCTGGCGAATATACCACGCGTGTTTAACGGCCTTCTCGCGTATTGCTTTTATTCTATACACGATATATAAATGCGGTTCAGACAAGTTAATCCGGATTTCGCTCGTTTCAGACGATATGTATCTTCGAGTCGGGTCCTCGGTAAAATCGATTTCTTCAACGTCCTCCATAATACGGTCGATTAATGACGTATCACCGTTTTCCTGATATGCTCTGATAGCTTCGTTCAGATTCAAATTCATGGTCGCGCCGCCTCTCTCATGTGGTTAGATTCAATATAACCCGTCCACCATGATTTGTTAACAGAAGAAATTTTAAATATATTTCCTCAAAAAAAGTGGAACGCATGTTCGTCCCGATGCGTACTATATAACAAAAGCGGACGAAGGTTGCCGCCTCCATCCGCAATTGCCTCACCGGTCAGCCTGTTACCAGCGATATAACCGCGATACTTTCCGGGAGAGCTTGCAGTCTCTCATATCGCGATTGTTCTCCGACTTGTTGGCGCAAGTCAGACAGCGGTCACGTTTGCAGCCGCGACCATTACCACGCATGGCGATCCGACCGGTTGCCGCCGGTTGGTACGTGGGTCTTACGTGTTACATACGACCTGGGTAGATCATTCCGAACTTGTCCTCCGGTCATCAGTCGCTGTTAGCGCAGCGGCCGCCATCATCGGACGAAGCTTATAACGAAAACTCAACGTCAACGCCCGTATCAAGAATGTCGCGGCAAAGGAACTGCAACGCCGTAGTGTTGGCGAGTTTTGCGCGGATATCCGGAATAGCGTCCGGCCCCTTATCTTGCGAAATAATGACCGGCGGAGCATCAGCGGTCCATACATAGTGGTCGCCTTGTGACTTAACACGCGCTACCCACAAACAATTATCAACCATGTACATGACCGTAGTCGGCGCGGTATGAACGATCCAGGCTTCAACCATTTCATGCTCAGCCGGCGTATAAATCAGCAGTAATGGAACGCGTTCGAGGGTCATGACAACGCCTCCCGTATAATGAGGCCGATAGCCCAAACAAGGCTTCTTATTACGGCTTGTCCGGCGAGTTCTAGGCGGATAATACTGCGTTGTTTGCGGCATTGTTGGCGACCTCCTTCCGAATAAAGCCGAGTTCGTCGAGCTGCGCGCCAGTCACGTCCATGCAACCGTCGGTAGCCCGTTCATGAGCGCCAGTAATGCGGCGGAAGGCGGCCGGCACGATCGCGATTGTTTGGCCGAGATGAAGCGCGTTGACTATGTAGTTCGTAGCGCATGGGCGGCCGTAAATGTCGTAGCCGATTTCGACCGTGTAACGGATTTGGTGGCGGTCCTTGTTCATAATCTTCGCGATGGTAACGAGTGCTTCGTATTGGCCGTTTGTGGCTTCGATAGTGCCTCGGGATACCTTGCGGTTCATATGTGGGAAGATTGCATAAAACAAGTGATACGGAATATAACTGCGTTGGCCTTTGAGTGTGACGCTGTAAAATCCGCGGCGACCGGTGCGTTCGAATACGACGATGGATTCTTTTTTATTCATATTTGAAACCTCCTGTTATGATTTAACGTATTACGTTTATCGTCTGTCGTTAATCTATAAACGAAGTATATATCGACTAACGTTAAACGTCAATAGATTATTTTAAAAAGTTTATCGAGAGGATATAATAGGAGGTGAGAGGTGAATGTCCGTGGCAATTTTAATCAAACTCGATGACGCGTTAAACGGTGCGGGCGTTACCAAGAACGCACTCGCTCGTGAGGCTAAAGTAAGGCCGAATCTTATTTATGAAATGTGCGAGGGCAAAACGAAGAGGATTGATTTGGAGACGTTGAGTAATATTCTCGATACATTGAACTCAATGACTGGACGCCAATATACCTTAACCGATGTCCTTGAGTACATGCCTCAACAAAAAGAAGACCGCTAACCCGTAAATGGGCGCGGTCTTTATCTACTTAATGCGCGTCTTTCTTCAATAAGTCCTCTAGTATAGCTAGTGCTCGATTGATACTTTCTTCCCTTAGAGTCTTACGCTTATTTGCTTCTTCCGTAATATCCGAATAATTAGATAATATTCCGGAATCTATTATTTCTTTCTTTCGTTGTTGAAGTGTTCTGATGGAATGGCCGGTGTCCTCTGCGACTATCTTGATATCCTCTTCCTCAATAAAAATACGTCGAAGAGCCTCCGACATTTCGGTCTTTTGTGACTTCTCATGTTGATTTTCCTTTTTCACCGCGCAGCCTTCTCTCCACTTTTTTCGTTTATGTAGTTCCAAATCGCGTCTTTCGCGCTGGATACGCATCGATTATATCGCCAATGTCTTCAGCCTGTCTTGCGCCAAATTACGGTAGACGTATAACACAGTCTTTCCGCCCATCACGCGTAAACAAGCGAAATTCTCAACGCAACTATTCGTAAAGTTCCGCAGATAAACGAAAGTATTTACGTACGGAACATCGCAGGTAAGAACCGTGACGATCGCGGGTGAGCCGTGGTTTGTTGCATCAGACGTGTGCAACGCAATCGGGATAGAAACAACAGCCGTTAGAAGGCTCGATGAGGACGAAAAGAATACTCTGCGTTTAACACAGGGAAATACCCGAGGCAACCCAAATCAGACAGTAGTTAATGAACCTGGTCTCTATTCATTAATTCTAGGCAGCCGTAAGCCGGAGGCGAAACAATTCAAACGCTGGATAACGCACGAAGTCATTCCGTCAATCCGCCGCAACGGCATGTATGCGACCGATACGCTCCTGGACGCCCTTCGGTAAGGAGGCGATAACATTGAGCGAAGTAACAACGCAGCTATCAGCGGATCTTCCGACGATAACCGCGGAGATCAATGCGTACAAACGTGTCGCAGGCGAGGCAATATTCGAGATTGGCAGGCGGTTGAAGCACGTTAAGGAGAACGATCTGGCGCACGGTCAGTGGATGCGCTGGCTTGCGGAAATTGAAATTGATCATAGCACCGCGCAGAAGTTTATTCGTGCGTTCGAGCAGTTCGGAAACCTGGCGACGTCGCCAACTATTCCGACCGGAAAAATATTCGAAATGCTCTCGCTCCCATCGGACATTGACCGCAGCGACTTCGTATCCCAGCCGCACACAATTCCGTCAACGGGCGCCACGAAGACCGTGGACGAAATGACGGTGCGTGAGTTGCGCGAAGTCAAGGCGGCATTAAAAGCAGAAAGAGAAGCGCGTGAGAAAGCGGAGGCGGATTACGAGGCGGTGCGAGATACGCTCGAATCGATGAAGCCGCAAGTTGACCGATAGACCGCGACACATCAACGGTTTACCGGGTTTACGCGGATTACCGAAGTTGTACGCAATCAACGAATTCACCGCGATATTAGCGACCGTATACGTCGGACGTCCGCTAGTATTCCGACGCCATTAGAACGGCTAATTTCACGGCTAGAATCGCTAATAGCTTGCGGAATATGACGTCCGTTAAGCACCGCCAGCCCTTCGTTTAAACTGAACCGCCTCCCACTCCGCCAGTGCCTCCGCATAAGCATCATGAAAAACCCCCACCGGTGAATAAACGCTAGGTTTCGGCAATCCCGTCCGTAGATCAACGGCCTTCGTAAAATACCGATCGGCTGCCAGCGCAATAACCTCCGCCTCAAGTTGACCACTAAATCTACGCGTCAGCATCGCGTAAGTATCTTCGAAATAGTGGTCGTATAGGGTTGCGGTATCGTTGAGCGGCAGCTTGCGCAACGCTTTAGCCAGCGCTTGTAATATGGCGTCATTAGCGCTCTTATCTATTTCTCTCTTAAAGTCATTATTATTTAAATCATTAATTACTTGTGTCGGTTTATCCGTGCGCGACTCTTCCATATACGGAATATCCGTTTGTGGAAAATCCGGATCTGGATCGTCGATAATCGGCCGCTCGTAAATTACCGTTTCCATCCCCGTTATTCTGTTCGATTCATCGCGAGTTTGCCGGCGCTCCACATAACCGCAGGTCTCGAGTTCCTTTATTGCGGAATATACGGCGTCACGTCCGTCCTTTGAGCGCTTGACTAGGTCAGCAATATACACGCGCCAGTTTGACGGTTTAGATAGGAGATACGCGAGCAGACCCTTCGCCTTCCACGTTAGGCGGTCATCGCTAAGAAAATACGGATCTAGAATCGTATAACCGCTATCCCGTTTAGATACGCGGACAATGCCGCCTGATGGCTTCGTCATATCAACGGCCTCCCTTACGGCTTGTCAGGCGCGTTAAAGGACTGAACCGCTTATGCTCTTCCGCCAGGCTGCCCTCGCTAATTTGGACGTACTTACGCGTTGTGGCGATATCTGCGTGCCCCATGAGCTTCTGCAGGTGGAATATGGACATACCATTCTCGGCCGCCATTGTCGCGAAGTTATGACGTAGCACATGCGGCGATACTGTCCGGCCTAGCTTCGCCCTCTCCGCATAATTATCGAATGACTTCTGTATCGTCTTCTCGCTTAATTGCTCGCCGTAATTAGTAGTAAATACATATGTAGTGTCAAAGTTGCGTTCCGTTTCCGCAATAAGCTGCTTTAATAGGCGCGCTGTCTCTGTCGATAGAGGTAACGTCCTCGATTTACGGTTCTTATTCTTCGATGCTGGCAGCGTAATCGACTTTTTAACGAAGTCAATCTCCGGCTTTTCTAACGCGCAAATCTCACCTAGCCGCAGACCGGTATCCAGGATCAACGTCATGATAACGTAATCTCTCCATTGCGCCCATTGCCGTTGGTCTGGCGCCTTCATGAAGCGACGCAGCTCCTCGTCACTTAGCGGCATAACCGTATCGACATCCTGGCGCATTAGGGAGACGTTAGCAGCCGGATTCCGATCGATGACTTCTTCCTCAAACAGTACCGCAAAGAACGTCTTTAACACGCGGATTCGGACGTTGACTGATGCCGGCGATAACCCGAGCTTCCCCTTCTCATACTCCGCTTTAAACGGATGGCCTGCGTAGTATTCCTTATCCGTCGCGCACCATAAAACATACTCGCGTAATAGATCGGCCGTCACCTCGCGGATAGTGATTTCGCCGTACCTCTCCGTAACCCATTCGATAAAGTAGTTCATATTCTGTATGTAGCCGCTTATCGTCCGTTCCTTTAAGTTGTTGGCGCGCTTTATCTTAACGACGAAATCAACGGCTTCCTGTAGCGTATAAGACGGCAAGGCTACGTTAACGATTGGTTGCCGCGTGCCTACCGTTTTACGACCGGTTCTTTTATCCATAACGAAAAAATACCCCCTACGCGATATCACGTAGAGAGTATTCCGGAATCAGTTAGGCGCTTCGTAATCAGCTAGCGCCTTAACGTATGTATTTCGAACAGCTTGCGCATCACATATCGTATTGTAAACCGCGTAATGACGGGTAAAAACGATTGGTGGCGGAAAGGGTGGGATTCGAACCCACGCACGCCTTGCGACGCCTAGCTGATTTCGAGTCAGCCCCCTTGGGCCTCTTGGGTACCTTTCCACAGCAAGATTGATTATATCATGGAAACGTTCTCTGGTCAATAGCTTGTCTCCATCTGTTTTTAGCTGCTAGATCAGATTCGCCTTACCGGCTGCTTCATGAACACTGGCTTGGGAAGCTTCCGGGGAGGAAATATTAAGGTGTATCCCCTGCCCCTTCCGATTCCCCCGCCGAACGTAAAACCTTCTTCATATTCTTCTCGAACTTTACACGGGGGATCAACACGCTGTGCTGACACTTCGTGCATTTAATCCGAATATCCATCCCCATGCGAATAATCTCCATCTCATTATTTCCACAAGGATGGGGCTTCTTCATTTGAACGATATCCCCTAACTGAAAAACCTTGCGCTCCATGGTTACCGCTCCCTTTTGTTTCGTCGCTTTTTATCTATTATATAACACCGGATCACCGAATAGTTCAACCCTGAACGCGTTCTTGCCCCAGCTCGCGTGCTTCAATGGCCTGTTTGATATCGGTAAAAATCTGGCGTTCCACTGCTTCCCTGGCATTCGGATTACACTCGGCTACGATGCGAACCACATATTCCGACGTTGTCAAAGATTGGATCCCAAGCACATCCGGCGTACGCTGCACCTCGGGCCGGCGGTCCATGATTCCCGTAAGTGCCGATTGAATCAATGTTATCGTATCCTTCACCTGCTGATCGTTCTTCACAGGCAGATCCACTATCGCGAGCGAGTTGGAAAGAGAGTAGTTCGTAACGCTGGTAATCATCCCGTTCGGAATGATATAGGTTTCCCCGTTCAGACCCCTGACACGCGATGTGCGCAGTCCGATCATTTCAACCGTTCCCCGGTACTCGCCGCTCTTGATCACGTCACCTACGGCGAACTGATCCTCGAATATAATGAAGAATCCGGTAATAACGTCCTTCACCAAACTCTGTGCACCGAAACCGATGGCAAGACCCAGTACACCGGCACCAGCCAACAGCGGTCCTAGCTTGAAGTTGAACTCCGACAGAATGATTAAGATCATCACAAAATTACATACGACGGAGGTTACATTTTTTAACAATTCCCCTACCGTGACAAAGCGTCTTGAGTTCACCTGGATTCGGCTCTTCTCCTGCCGGAGCAGAAACTGATCAATCATTTTATACACAACCCGGATAACGAGACGCGTCAGAATAAATATGATGATTACCCGAATGCCGGATGACAGAATATTCATCCACATCTCCTCATTCGTTAGCCATCCCCAGATCTTATCTTTCAAGCCCTCTGCCTCCTCAGCTATCGTTTGCAAGTCTACTCCATCTTCTGTAGTTTCCCCTGACAAGTAACCAAAGCCCCTCATCCCTGATGTCCTCCCTTACTCCTCGATGTTGATATACCTCTCGTTGTCATCAAGCACAAAAATGCCCCGGATCTCCACATGCTCCAGCCGGATGATCTCTTGAACTTCCTTTAACGCATCAGGGGGGAATTGAATCGATAATGCACAGCCAGCCGTGATCTCTTTCGGCGTAGGGAACAGATCTATTTCGATATCCGCATACTCCAGCAGCATTTCCGCGCGCAGCGCCTGCTGGGTAGAATCGAATGCGATCACCATCGCACCTTCCACTGCCCAATCCTCCTTCATGCTGCCTATCATTTTAGTTGTATGTATCTCTCATCATCATGTCCGGCAATTAAGGGTTTTATATAAAACTCTTAAAATAAATCAACATTTCATAGAACTTCTGCACAAGGTCCATGTCCTTTACGTATTCAAAGCATGGCCACTGCTCAAAATGATTAAATCGCATTTTAGCAAAACGCAAAGTATAAAAACAGTCTTTCATCCATATACTGATACTACCAAATGCAGACGAAAGGAAGATTCTATGAACCGTCTATCTAAAATCACGTCTCGCCCGGAGGCTTCCAGCTTAAAAATACCACACACGGACCCTAATATCCATTCTGCTATTATACATCGCTTGCTCTTTCATCTTTCCGACGCCCGTATTCAGCATCGGCCGCTTGTCATTGTCTGCATCGGCACCGACCGGTCCACCGGTGACTGCCTGGGGCCACTGGTCGGCACTTCACTTGCCCGCTACAACAGTCCGCTGTTCCATCTTTACGGGACGCTGGACGAGCCTGTCCACGCCATGAATCTCAAGGATACGCTGACCGCCATATATGAGAAATTCGATAACCCTTTTGTGATCGGGATTGACGCCTGCTTAGGCCAATCAACCAGCGTAGGCTCCATTCAGATCGCAGATGGCCCTCTTAAGCCTGGAGCCGGCGTACATAAAGAATTACCGCCGGTTGGCGATATCCACGTCACGGGAATCGTCAATGTCGGCGGCTTTATGGAATACTTCGTATTGCAGAACACTCGATTAAGTTTGGTCATGCGGTTATCTGACATTATTGCCACCTGCCTGTTTGCAGGGATCAAGGAGTGGAACCGTTCTTCCCTTCTTGCAGCGCAAGAGTAACGGCCTCCTTTTCTTCTGGAGACAATGGATATTTGGATTGCCCATCCTTCAATGGTTTGGCGTACACATAGGAGCTCTCCCGGTTATGCAGACCGGTCAGAACGATTCCTTCCTCCTCCTCACTCAGGATAGCCAGGGAGAAGCTCATTTCGTTCCCCCGCTCGCCAAATGCATTATATCTGACGATGCCAACTTTGGATTTCATTCCTTTCAAGCTGCCGTTGATGGAATCCAGCATTTTTTGATGACTGGCATGCCCTTCTTCAATTTCATCCATTTGGATTTTCAACTGGACCAGCAGAGATTCGATATCTTCTACCCCGCTGCCTGCCATCATCGCATCGTATCTGCGCTTCATCTTGCGCAATTTTGCCCCTTGAACAATTAAGGTTATCCATAAGATCAAGATGATCATGACCATTCCGACGACAAACCAATGAAGCTGCTCCATGATCAATTCATTTAATTCAGACATGCTTTCTTCCTTCCTCTTCTCCATCTTGATCTGTTTGTTTAACTGTGAATTTCCTTGATCGCTTTTCGCATGAATTCGATTTCGTCACGGCTCGTAGAAATCCCAACGCTCGCTCTGACTGCACCCGTATGTTCCGTTCCTGATGCCATATGGGCAAGCGGTGTACAATGATAACCGGCACGCACGGCAATCCCATATTCCCGGTCCAGTCGAAAAGCTATTTCGGACGCGTCGAATTTTTCAGACACAAAAGCCACGATGCCTGTCCGTGCTTTTCCAAGAGCAGGACCTAGTAAACGAAGGCCTCTCACCTCTTGCAGGCCCTCCATCATATATTGCGTTAATCCCCATTCATGCCGGTAAATACGCTGTGGCGTCCATTCAAGCACCTTCTGCACACCCGCTTGCAATCCCGCATATCCAATCGTATTCGGCGTTCCTGCCTCATATCGATCCGGACGCACTTTCGGCTGTTCAATAGCCTCCGATTGACTGCCGGTACCTCCATGCAGCAATGGTTCCAGATCAATATCAGGCGAGATATACAGCCCCCCTGTTCCTTGTGGCCCCAGAAGCCCTTTATGCCCGGGGAACGCCAGCATACCCACATGCATCTTCTCCACATGAATATCCAGCACACCGGCACTCTGGGCAGCATCCACGAGCAGTATAGCCCCTTTCTTCTTCGCCAGTTCTCCTATCTCAACAAGTGGAATAATGGAACCAAGCAGATTGGAACTATGACTGCACACAACAAGCCTAGTATTAGAACGAAAGGCTCCCTCGATTAGTTGCAGATCAAGCTGACCTTCCTCATCAACAGGAACATAGTCTACTTGTATCCCCCGGGTGCGCTTCAAATATTCAAGCGGCCTGCGCACAGAATTATGCTCAATCATCGTCGCAATGACATGATCGCCTTCACGCAAACACCCTTTGATGGCTAAATTAAGCGCTTCGGTTGTATTCGATGTCAACGCAATATCGTTGGGGTTCTTCACTCCAAACAAATCTGCCAACGTTTTCCGAGTCCCATAAAGGACACGGGATGCCTTCACCGCCATTCGGTGACTTCCTCGCCCCGGGTTTGCAGCCGCCTCTTCCATGGCCCTCTTCATTGCCTCAAACACTTCAGGAGGCTTGGGCCACGTAGTCGCGGCATGATCCAGATAAACGATCGGGTCCATGATGTTTCCCCTTCATTTTTCCGTAGTATTTTTCCTTTACAATACACATTCAAACATCTTCAACTTCCGCTGCCAAATGAAGCGTCTCACGTTTAGTTAAATAAAGACATATCTCATTCCCTTTCAGGAACGTCGACATGTCTTTGGTTTTAATCTAACTCACTTTTTAACCAGCCACTCATCAACGGAGCCTTCAGATACCAAGCCTGCTCTTATTGAAGAAGTTCCAACAACCGCTCCAAATCCTGCTTGCTATAATAATTAAGCTCAATCTTCCCTTTATCCTTATTGTGCTTAATTTTGACGGTCGTTTTAAATCGTTCTCTAAGATCCTCTTCCAGATGATCAATATAAGGATCGCGATTCTTGACCTTAGGCTTCGCTTTATCCGCTGGTTTTCGGTCCAGATTCTTAACCGCTTCCTCCAATTCGCGAACACTCCATTCCTGCTCCACGCATTGTTTCGCCAGCTGTTTAACAAGAATCGGATCCTTAATTCCCACGATCGCTCTGGCATGTCCCATCGACAATGTTCCACGTGAAACATTTTCCTTCACTTCTTCTGGTAATGAAAGCAATCGCAAAAAGTTAGCGATATGGGAACGAGATTTACCGACCTTCAATGACAACTCTTCTTGGGTCAAGGAAAATTGTTCCATGAGCCCTTGATAAGCTACCGCAATCTCCATGGCGTTCAGATTCTCGCGCTGCAAGTTCTCAATGAGGGCGATTTCCATTACTTGTTGGTCGCTGAAGGAACGAACCACCGCCGGAATCGTTGCTTTGCCGCAATATTGAGACGCCCGGAATCTTCGTTCCCCGGCAATAATCTCATAACCCTTCAGCACGCTGCGGACGATAATCGGTTGAATCACGCCATGCTGACGGATCGATTCCGCCAGCTCCTGGATCGCCTCATCGTTAAAAGTCTTTCGCGGCTGATACGGATTCGCTCGCAATTGACTGAGCGGAATTTCCACTACCTTGTCATCATCATGAATAGACAAAGATGGAATCAGCGCATCCAGCCCTTTTCCCAAACGTTTACTCATAAGAGATCACTTCCTTTGCCAGCTCCAAGTATACTTCCGCTCCCTTTGAACGGGGATCATACGTAATGATCGACTGCCCATGAGACGGTGCCTCACTCAAACGAATATTTCTCGGGATAATCGTTTTGTACACTTTTTCCTGAAAATACTTCTTCACTTCTTCAATCACCTGAATGCCCAGATTCGTGCGCGCATCCAGCATCGTCAGCAATACGCCTTCTATCTTGAGTGATGTATTCAGATGTTTCTGAACGAGGCGAACCGTATTCAGCAGCTGACTCAAACCTTCCAATGCGTAATATTCACATTGAATCGGGATGATGACCGAATCGGCCGCGGTCAATGAATTGATCGTTAAAATGCCAAGCGATGGAGGACAATCAATCAAAATATAATCATACTGGGGTTTGACTAATTGGAGTGATTTCTTCAATCGTACTTCACGAGAAATCGTAGGAACAAGCTCAATCTCGGCGCCAGCCAATTGAATGGTGGCCGGAATGATGTCCAAACCTTCGATATTAGTCCCACAGATGGCGTCCTTCGGGTGTACTTCATTGATGATAATATCGTAAATGCAATTTGCAACATCGGCTTTGTTAATGCCAACCCCACTCGTTGTGTTACCTTGGGGGTCTATATCCACCAAAAGCACCCGTTTGCCTAGCGAAGCCAATCCAGCTCCCAGATTGACGGAAGTCGTCGTTTTGCCGACACCGCCCTTTTGATTTGCTATGGCAATTATCTTTGACACTCATTTCACCTCAATGTAGGAAGACTCTTCTAAGTAGTCGCAATAGATGATATACAGCGAAAGGCTGTATATGTAATATGTGAACGATCCCGTAAAATACGGGATGTCCAGGATATAGCGCTCGATGAAAATGAGTAATAATTAAAATTACATATTTCTCATCTGCAGCATAAAACCTAACAAGCAAAGATATCGCTGCTGCAGAGAATCTCGATCTCTTAATCAACAGAAAAAGCGGTACGATGCATACCGCTTCACACCATATCTTAACGTTTAGGTATTTTTATAACGATTTCATAGTGATCTTCGTGATCATTCTCCGTTGTTTTGATAGCCATACCGGAACCGGATACCATATCAATCGATTGACGAATCGTATTCAGGGCCAGGCGAACATCTTTACTATACGATATGCGCTTGGCCTTCTTCATTGTCGTTACTTCTTTATAAAAGGCGATACGTGCCTCCGTCTGTTTCACATTCAGTTCTTTGGTAATAATTTCGTCCAGCACTTTAAGCTGGGTTTCTTCATTATCCAAGGAAAGCAGTGCACGCGCGTGACGCTCCGTCACCTTGCGTTCCATTAAAGCCACTTTGGCTGCTTCCGGCAGCTGCAGCAAACGAATCTTGTTTGCAATCGTGGACTGGCTTTTGCCTAGTCGCTGTGCCAGGCTCTCCTGCGTTAATTGGTGAAGATCGATGAGCTTCTGGTAAGCTACTGCCTCTTCAATCGAGGTAAGACCTTCACGCTGCAGATTCTCGATTAACGCAATGGAGGCTGCTTGTGAATCGTTGAACTCCCGAACAATGGCCGGAATCGTGTCCAGACCCAGCTTCTTAACCGCACGCCAGCGGCGTTCCCCTGCAATGATCTCATACACGCCATTTCGGACGCGAACGACGATAGGCTGAATAACTCCATGGGTTTTAATCGTCTGAAGCAGCTCATCAATCTTCTCGTCATCAAAAATCGTCCGTGGCTGGTATGGGCTGCTGACAACCTCGTTTACCGGGATTTGTTTCACTTCATCCCCTTGGTTCCGCTCTGCCGCTAAGCCAAACAATCTCGAAAATTGTTCTTTCATTCCGTATATTACCACCTAATTTCATGATAGCACGGATAAGCCTCCGGTTTATCCCGGAATCGGTTAAACGATTGAACAACCACAATGTGGAGCATACACGGATCGTTCCAGCCACCATGTAGAACTAGTCATTCAAGTTGTTACGGTACTGGAAATCATTGTGATGTCAGGCATTTCCCTGCAAAAACAGATTTCATGCTGATTAGAGAAAAACGTCTGTGTCGATAGCCGTGTTTTCTCTGACCGAACCCGCTGCATGAAGCGGTTGCTTCTTGAGAGATAGATCAGGAGGCAATATCATGATGTTTACTATCAATCGATATCTCACAAGCGGTATATATTTTGTTCTACTTCGTATGAGGCCAAGAACCCCATTGGGCTAACTTGGCACTTCCAAAAAACAGCAGTCAAAATGATCAAAGGTCGTTGACTGCACGAAGCAAGGATGGAAAAGTCACCAAACCAGGATTTATACTCTTTCATCCCTTCAAGGATCGGGCAATAGGGCCCGCCAGCTCAAATGGATACTACGATTCTATTCTACCACTTTTTGTCCTATAACTCTATTCTCCAATATCACCTTTTTTCCTCATTTCTCGCTTGCTTTATACAGGATTTGTGCACAGTTCCAAAGTTTATCCGTCAAAATCATGCTCTTGAACCGCATCTCCCCTTCAATAGCCTTATCTATGATCACATCATCCATAATAATTGTGGGATTTGCCAATCATGAACTCGCTTCTATCATCATCTTCAAAGAAAGCAATTGACTCTCTTAAACGATTAATATAATGGAAGCTTTCATTCATGAGAGTTCCATCCAACTTATTCCTCAAAAATATTTTGCGCAGGTTACAACTCTAGCAGGAAATATAATCCTGCCATAATAATAGATATTATTTATTCAGCGTACTTCAAACACTTAAAATGTTTCACGTGAAACATTTAAAGCTTAACAGATATATCCAAGGGACAAATGCGTAGCAGCCAATGTGTTGCACCTGTTTTAGAAACAAAACATTTCCGATATCAACTTTCGCTATTCAACGACTGACTCTCCTATTATTCAAGACGATGGCTAGCCGACTAAACACCCGGAATTAAAATGAGAGCCTCGCGATATTACTCCATATTAGGAAGGATGAATGAATGCATCAGTTCAAAAACATCCCCTCCCTAAATTACGAATACAGTAAATAAAAAAAGGAGGACTCTTATAAGAGTCCTCCTCTATAATCCGTTCGTATCTCATTTCCGAAGTTGCTATTGCTTATACGATCGGCGTTTTGCTGGCCGTACCCGCCTTGCGAGGGTACTTGGTAGGCGTCGCTCCCTTTTTATCGATCACCACGATATGCCGGCCAGATTCCTCTACAGGCAAAGAGAACGAATGAACCTTGTTCAACGCCCCTCTCAGCTCTTTCAAACTGCGGGCCGCCTCCTTCACCTCTTCCGTAGGGTCGCTGCCCTTCATCGCCGCGAATTGTCCCCCTACCTTCGTGAAAGGCAGGCAGAACTCATTCAATACAGCCATTCGAGCTACCGCTCTTGCCGTGACCAGGTCGAACCCGTCACGGTACCCATGTTTGCGGGCAACCTCTTCCGCGCGCCCATGGATCAACTCAACCTCGGACAGCCCGAGGGTATCCGCAACATGCTTCAGAAACGTAATCCGTTTATTCAGCGAATCAACAATCGTCAGCTTGAGATGCGGAAAACATATTTTCAGAGGAATACCAGGGAAGCCTGCGCCTGATCCGATGTCGGCCAGATTGCCGATCTTGTTCATATCCACGTAAAAGGCGAGCGTAATCGAATCATAAAAATGCTTCGTATAAACCTGCTCCCGTTCGGTTATCCCGGTTAAATTCATCTTCTCATTCCACTCCACCAGCACTTCGTAATACATCTCAAACTGATGAAGCTGTTTCTCGTCAATCTTGATCCCGTGCTCGCCGAGCCGGTCAACAAAAGCTTTCTGAATGTCGTCCATTCCTTATCCTTTCGCTGCGGTTACCCGGTTATAATGCTCCAGGTAAACGAGAAGTATCGAAATATCCGCTGGCGTTACGCCGGCAATGCGCGATGCCTGGCCGATGGAAATCGGGCGGATTTTGTTCAGCTTCTGCCGAGCCTCCATGGCCAGTCCGTTGATCTCGTCGTATACGATATCTTCCGGAATGCGTTTCTTCTCCATCTTCTGCAGCTTTTCCACATGTCCCAGCTGTTTCTCAATATAACCCGCATATTTGATTTGGATTTCGACTTGCTCCTTCATTTCCTCATCCAGCTCGTAAGGAGACGGCGAGAGCGACTCCACCATGGCAAACGTAATCTCCGGACGACGCAAAATGGTCAGCATATTGCTTCCGTCCACGATCGGTGCTGACCCGGCGGCTTCCAGCATCGCATTCACCTCAACCGGCTTCACCTTCGTTTGACGAAGACGTTCGATCTCCTGCTCAACAAGCTGCTTCTTCAGCAGGAATTTGGCATAACGCTCTTCCGAGATCAGTCCGATGTCATGACCGATTTCGGTAAGTCGCAGATCGGCATTGTCATGACGGAGCAGCAAACGGTATTCTGCACGGGAGGTAAGCAAACGATAAGGCTCGTTCGTCCCTTTAGTCACCAGATCATCGATCAGCACTCCAATATACCCCTGGGAGCGATCCAGAATGACGGGCTCTTTGCCCTGCACTTTACGTGCCGCGTTGATTCCCGCCATGATGCCTTGGCCAGCAGCCTCTTCATATCCCGAGGTTCCATTGATCTGACCGGCAGTGAACAGGCCCGGCAGTTTCTTGGTTTCCAAAGACGGCCACAGCTGCGTTGGCACCATCGCATCATACTCGATAGCATATCCGTTACGCATCATTTCTACCTTCTCCATTCCGGGAATGGAACGAAGCACCGCAAGCTGAACATCCTCAGGCATGCTGGTGGATAGACCTTGCACATAGTATTCTTTTGTATTTTTACCTTCAGGCTCCAGGAAAATCTGATGTTTCGGCTTGTCGGCAAAACGAACGATCTTGTCCTCGATGGATGGGCAATAACGCGGACCCGTTCCTTCTATAACGCCAGAGAACATCGGAGCGCGATGAAGGTTGTCATTGATGATCTTATGCGTATCTACCGACGTATACGTCAACCAGCAAGGAAGCTGCTCATTGTCGGAGGATTTCGTTTCGTAAGAGAAGAACTTAGGATTCTCATCCCCAGGCTGAATTTCGGTCTTGGAGAAATCAATCGTATCCTTATGCACCCGCGGCGGCGTACCTGTTTTGAAGCGAACAAGATCGAATCCAAGCTCACGCAGGTTATGCGCAAGTTTTACCGAAGGCTGTTGATTGTTTGGACCGCTCTCATACATGAGTTCGCCCATAATGACTTTACCGCGCAAATACGTACCGGTAGTCAGCACAACGGCTTTCGCGCGATATTCCGTACCCGTCTGCGTCACGATCCCCACGCACACGCCATCCTCCACGATGAGCTGATCCACCATACCCTGACGAAGGGTAAGCTTCTCTTCCTTCTCCATCGTTTCTTTCATCGTATGCTGATAAGAAAACTTATCCGCTTGAGCGCGCAGCGCGTAGACGGCCGGACCTTTTCCCGTATTCAACATGCGCATTTGAATGAAGGTTTTATCGATATTGCGGCCCATTTCTCCGCCCAGCGCGTCGATTTCGCGTACGACATGTCCTTTGGCAGGACCTCCAATGGACGGGTTACAAGGCATAAAAGCAACCATATCCAGGTTGATGGTAACCATCAACGTTTCAGCACCCATACGCGCGGAAGCCAGTGCAGCCTCGCAACCGGCATGGCCCGCACCGACTACAATCACGTCATAAGTGCCACCCATATAACTCATAGCTCACCCTCCTGTTCTTATTGTGTTATATACGTAATCAAAGGGCATCCATCTCGGATCCCTGAAATTGCTGAGCTGTTCCTACTCTATATAGTAAGCCCTGGAGCTTATTTACCCAAGCAAAACTGTGAAAAAATTTGATCGATGAGCGAATCGCCAACCGCTTCGCCCAGGATCTCGCTTAACTGTTCCCAGGCCATTCTCACATCGATTTGAATCATATCGATCGGAATGAGCTGGTCGGCCGCGTCGTAGGCATCCTGCAGGGACTGCTTGGATTTCTTCAACAAGGCGATATGCCGCACGTTGCTCACATAAGTCAAATCCCCGCCTTCAATCTGGCCGCTGAAGAACAGGTTCGATATGGCCTCTTCCAGCCGGTCAATCCCCTCCTGCGCCTTCACCGACATCGGAACGATCAATTCATCGGGATAATACCGATGTAGAATGTCCAGATCGAGATTAGACGGTAAGTCCATTTTATTCATAATGACAATGCATTGTCTACCGCGTATTTGTTCCATCAATTCCAATTCGTCCTGATGCAGCGGTTCGCTGGCATTCAGCACGAGCAGAATGAGATCCGCCTCGTTTACCGCATGCTTGGATCGTTCCACGCCGATCTGCTCCACCACATCCATCGTCTCCCGAATGCCTGCGGTATCCAGCAGCTTCAACGGAATGTTGTTAATGGTGACAAATTCCTCAATCACATCGCGAGTCGTGCCCGGTATATCCGTGACAATCGCCCGATTATCCTGGGCCAGCGTGTTCAGAAGCGAGGATTTGCCCACGTTAGGACGCCCGACAATGGCAGTCGTAATCCCTTCCCGCAGAATTTTCCCTTCTTGCGCGGTCTTGAGCAGTTTATCGATTTCCCCCATCACCAGTTTGCTTTTCTCTTTAATGAATTCCGAAGTGAGCGACTCCACGTCATGCTCGGGATAATCGATATTCACTTCGATATGGGCCAGCGTTTCGACCAGGGTATGGCGCAGCTCGTTGATTTTGCGGGATAACGTACCTTCAACCTGCTTGAGGGCAACGGAGAAGGCACGGTCCGATTTCGAACGGATCAGGTCCATGACGGCCTCGGCCTGAGACAGGTCAATCCGGCCATTTAAGAAGGCCCGCTTCGTAAATTCTCCGGGCTCAGCCAAACGGATGTTTAATTGAAGCAGCAGGTCCATGACCCGCTTCACGGAGATGACGCCGCCATGGGCGCTGATCTCCACGACATCCTCGGTCGTGAACGAACGAGGGGCACGCATGACGGTCACGAGCACCTCTTCCAGGTTTTCCCCCGTTTTCGGATCCACAATATGACCGTAATGAACGGTATGGGACTCCACCTGCGTTAGCTTGTTTTTACTTTTGAATATACGCTCCACTTCCTGAACGGAGTCCGGCCCGCTGACGCGAATAATCGCGATGCCGCCTTCACCGACTGCCGTAGAAATGGCTGCAATCGTATCGCTAAACATCGTTTCCTTCACCTCTTTCTATTTAAAAAACCTCGGGATTACACCCCAAACCGTGTACTACCCCGCTGCTTGATCTATCATCTTAAACAAAAACCTCCGGCGGAAGTCTTTTGCGTATAGGTCTCTCTAAAAAACAATGACTCCCTCTTGAAGCTTAAGGAGTCATTGTTTATATAGGCTCTTCAACTCATTTAGGACGACTTGGGCGTGATGACAACCCGCCGGTTCGGCTCTTCGCCCTTGCTGTACGTCTTCACGGCTCCATGGGACTGGAGTTTGGCGTGAATCACCTTCCGCTCCGCAGCAGGCATAGGCTCAAGCACAATCTCTTTGCGGGTCTTCAGAACCCGTCCCGCCAATCGATCGGCCAGATCCTCCAGCGTTTTCTTGCGGCGATCACGGAAGTTCTCGGCATCCAGTACGATGCGCAGATAACTATCGGAGTACCGATTCGCTACGATATTCGCCAAATACTGAAGTGCATCCAACGTCTGGCCCCGGCGGCCGATCATCAATCCGAGTCCGGCTCCGGAAATTTGAAGCGTCGTAAAGTCTTTTCCCTTCTCCATCTCAACGGAGATATCAAGCCCCATGGCTTGTCCAGTTTCGATAAGAAAGGCGATGGCTTCCTGATAAGGGTCCTTGCCTTCAAGGGAAGCTGTTCCGGGGCTCTCGGCAATCGCGGTGCCCGCAGGCGCTGCCTGCGTCGCCACGGAGGCATGAGAGACCTGAACCGTTTTGGCCGGAACAGCTTGCGTACCCGAAGGAGAAACTTCCTTCACAGATGGTTCGCCGCCGGCGCCGTCAGGCAGGAGCGTTAGTTCGACTTTCGCTTCCTTGACCCCGAACAGGCCCAGGAATCCTCTTGATGGCTGACTCAATACTTGAACCGATATACGGTCTTGACTTACACCCAAGCGGGCCAGCCCTTGTGCGACAGCATCTTCAATGGTTTTTCCTGTTGCGACGATTTTACTCATCTCGACTTCTTGGCTCCCTTCGAACCTTTTTTCCCGCCTTTGCTGCCACTCTTCTTCCCGCCCTTGTTACCGCTCTTGTTGCTCTTATGACCTTCGGTTGCGCTGGCAACGCTTGCCACGACTGCAGCCTTGTCATTGTTGCGGTACAAGAAGTAGTTCTGCACGATCGTGTAGAGGTTACTGTAGAACCAGTACAACGGAAGTGCGGATGGGAACTGGAAGGACATTACAAAGATCAGAATCGGATAAACGAACAGCATGAACTGCATCATCCCCATTTGCGGAGACGGGTTCATCTTCATCATCATTTTGGTTTGGAAATAAGTGGTTGCAGCGGCAAGTACCGGCAAAATAAACAACTTGTCCGGTTGCCCTAATTGCAGCCACAGGAATTCGTGATCACGAAGGAGATTGTTATAGTAAATCGAATGATAGAGTGCGATAAATATCGGCATTTGTACGATCAGCGGCAAACATCCCGCCATCGGATTAACCTTATTCTCCTGGAAGAGCTTCATCGTTTCCATTTGAACTTTTTCAGGCTGATCTTTATATTTCTCGCGAATTTTCTGAATTTCAGGCTGGATGGCCTGCATTGCCTTCGAGCTTCTGACCTGTTTCAGAGTCAGCGGTAAAATCAAGGTACGGACGATAAGCACCATCACGAGTACGGACAATCCGTATTCGCCGTTAAACCATGTCGCAAACGTATCAAGTGCCCATGTAAAGTAATAAACAACGTTGCTCTGCCAAAAGCCTCCATTTTTCAAGTCTTCAATGGTACGCGTTTGGTCAGCTCCAGGCGCACAACCTGATATAACGGCCACTGCGAGTATTACAGCGGTGAGGAGGAACCATTTTCCTCGTCTTGTCTTCATGAACGACACTTCAAAACCCCTCTCTTCGCCATTCCATTCCACGGTAAATCATAACATATTTATATGGACAAATAAACACATGGTTCAACCCCTCTTCGCTTTCAAAAGGGACGATTTCCTCAATACATGAAGCACGCTTTTCTCCAGCTCCTGATAGGACTTGTCGAGCGCTCCCTTTCGAACGATAAAGATCAGGTCGATATGCTCGATAATCTGGTGCTGATGGTGCCTGACAATCTCTTTAACCAGCCGTCTCATCCGGTTGCGGACAACCGCATTGCCGATCTTTTTGCTGCACGAAACGCCGACGCGAAACTGCTCTACCTCTTTTTTGCGCGACCAATAGACAACAAATTGATGATTGGCGAAGGACTTTCCGTGTCGATATACCCGGCTGAAATCAGCGCGGTTCCGTAAACGAAGTTTTCTATGCACAAGTTTCTACCGCCCTGCCGTTAATCAAGTTCATTACATTCTGCGCTGCTGTGGCATCCATACTATTATAATAGTATAGGCATGCCAAAACCGCGCTAAACACCCGATTGCACCTTTACCACTCCATGTAGCTTATATCCTGCCGGTTCTAAAGGAAACTCCTCACACCGCAGCAGATATTACGAAAAAAAGACCACCTCGGTGGTCTTCGTGGCACAATATTAAGCGCTCAGTACTTTTCTGCCTTTTTGACGGCGGTTAGCCAATACTTTGCGTCCGTTCTTCGTGCTCATTCTTTTACGGAAGCCGTGTACCTTTTTGCGTTTGCTTACATTCGGTTTGAAAGTCGGTCTCATGAATTAATGCACCCCCTTACAGGAATATCGCTTACCCATATTTTAAGATCATAACGTCAATCGACGCACTTTCACGGAAGAATAGACCGCGATTTGTTGAACCGACGTCTATGGACGTATCTCTTGTAAACAGACCGCTACTTGCTAGCGGATAATGTTCTCATCTTCACAGAAAATGCCTTTATACATTTAATCACGTTCAGGCCCAAAAGTCAAACCAAACTTGACTTCGACCAGCTCATAAGTTTTCCACAAGTAGTCATTATTGCTAGTTTTGAATTATCCACATGGGGATAACCTATTTGAACACGTTGTGGATGGTCCCTTTTAGGTCAACATTATGCCCTCCAGCCCTCTTAATCCCCCATGTTTACACCAGAGCCATAAAAGAGTAGTATAAAAATTGAATTTAAGTTGTATACAAGTATACACCTAAGAAGGAGCTGCATTGTTTTATGAAAATAGGCATGATCGGTCTGGGGAAAATGGGCCTCAACCTGGTTCAGAATCTGATTCATCATCAGCATCAGGTCGTAGCTTACGACTTAAATACGGAACTGGTCGCTCAAGCCGCCGAGTGCGGCGCGGAAGCTGCCGCATCCACCGAATTGCTCGTAGCTAAACTGGAGAAACCACGCATCGTTTGGATGATGGTGCCGGCCGGTAAGATCGTGGATTCGGTCATCGAATCGCTTACGCCCCTGCTCGAGTCCGGTGATATTTTGATTGACGGAGGCAATTCGCATTATAAAGATTCCATCGCCCGTGCAGCACGCCTGGCGGAACAAGGCATTCATTATTTCGATGCCGGCACTTCCGGCGGCATGGAAGGCGCGCATAATGGAGGCTGCTTCATGATTGGGGGCAACCGCGACGTATTTAGCGGCATCGAGCCCCTGTTTAAGGATATGGCTGTCGAGAACGGTTACTTGTATGCCGGTGAAAGCGGCAGCGGTCATTTTCTGAAGATGGTCCATAATGGCATCGAATACGGCATGATGCAGTCCATTGCGGAAGGTTTTGAAGTGTTGGAAAAGAGCGCGTTTGATTTTAACTACGAGGATGTCGCACGGGTATGGTCGAACGGCTCCGTCATTCGCAGCTGGCTCATGGAACTGACGCAAAACGCTTTTTCCAAGGATCCGAAGCTCGAAGGCATTAAAGGCGTGATGAAATCATCCGGCGAAGGCAAATGGACGGTGGAAACGGCACTCGAGGTTCAAGCCAGCGCGCCGGTCATCGCCATGTCGCTGTTCATGCGCTATCGCTCCCTTGACCAAGATACGTTCCACGGCAAAGTCGTTGCCGCGCTTCGCAATGAATTCGGCGGCCATGCCGTTGAGAAATCGGAATAACATATATTCTCTTATATGCACCCTGCTGTTTCTTTAGGGCATGTTCCCTATGGTCATTATGACCAGGCTGGGCATGGTCCCTCTTTCATTCATTGTGGTATGATGATCACTGGAGAACTTCAAGAATCAGTACTGGATTGGAGAATTATGCTATGAAATTTCCCTCAACGTGGCTTCAGGGAGCCTCTCTCGGAGAGGCCATTGCCAGCGAACTGAGATTGCAGATTATCAGCGGCACCATCAAGCGCGGAGAAATCCTATCCGAGAACCGGATCGCGGGTGAATTCGGCACGAGCCGATCTCCTGTGCGGGAAGCGATGAAAACGCTGTCCAGCGAAGGTTTGATTCAATTGGAGCGCATGGGAGCCGTCGTCATGGGCTTATCCCTCAAGGAAGTCGAGGAATTATACGATGTCCGTTTTCTTATCGAGAGCTTTGTTCAAGGACATGTGTTTGCGAATCCGCAGCCGGAACTGATCCAGCATTTAAAGCAAATCGTCGATCGGATGGAGCTTGCCGCCAAACATCAGGATCCGGTGGAATTCTCCTATCAGGATTTGGCTTTTCATGAACGGATTATAACGGAAGCGAACCATAAACGAATTCTTCATCTGTGGAAGAGCATTCGCCCCATCGTGATCACGGTGATGCTCATTACGACGCGGCAGGTATTCGGTGGCGGGGGCGCCAAGGTTCGCTATGTCATGGACAAGCATCTTCAGCTTATCGCGGAGATGGAATCCCTGGATCCGGCACGGATCCAAACGGCGGTTCAGCATTACTTCGATGATTCCCGTCAGACGCTTCATCTTAGTTTTCCGGAGGGTTAATATAATCCTCCCTTCCTCCGCACTGACATTACATGTGTAAGCTCTAAGTTGTCGACAAGTATACAATAGAATTCGCTTTTGTTTTGGGTATACTACCGCAGAACAGCCCGATGATACTAACCATTTCCCAATTCAAATGGGTAATCTATAGGAGGAAGCAAGATATGAATTCACTATTCGGTCTCAGTCATAACGCTACCTTAATGATCTGGACACTGCTGACGATCGTCTTCCTGATCGTGCTGATTTCCAAATATAAATGGAATCCTTTCGTTACCTTACTGATCTCCGCACTGATCCTCGGTCTTTTGACGGGCATGCAGCCTGCGGATGTGATTACTTCGATAACCGGCGGTCTTGGCGGAACGCTCGGAACGATTGCGATCGTTATCGCCCTTGGTACCATGCTGGGTAAAATGATGGCCGAATCCGGCGGCGCCGAGCAAATCGCCACCACCCTCGTGGACCGCTTCGGCGAGAAGCGCGTCCACTGGGCCATGATGATCGTCGGCTTTATTGTCGGTATTCCCGTATTTTTCGAGGTTGGCGTCATCCTGCTGATTCCAATTGTGTTCACGGTTGCACGCAAAACGAAAATGTCCCTGCTGCACATCGGCATTCCGATTCTGGCCGGATTGTCCACCGTTCATGGGCTGGTGCCTCCGCATCCCGCTCCGATGATTGCTATTGAAGCTTATGATGCGGACCTCGGCATGACCATTCTCTATTCGTTCCTGGTCGGAATTCCTGCAGCGATACTCGCCGGCCCGGTATTCGGTAAATTTATCGGGAAACGGATTCGAACCGAACCGCCCGAAGAGCTGGCCGAGCAGTTTTCAAGCAAAGCGGAACGAGGCTTGCCAGGCTTCGGCATCACCTTGTTTACGATCCTGCTGCCGGTCATTCTGATGCTTATCGGATCCGCGGCCGATATTATCGATCCGGAGTCCACCAGCTTCATTTCCGTGTTCTGCAAATTTATCGGTCATGAAATCATTGCCCTGCTCATTGCTGCGGTCTTCTCCTTCTTCTCGCTTGGATTCGCCCGCGGCTTTAATAAACATGATCTTTCCCGCTTCACCAGTGAATGCCTCGCTCCGATCGCTTCGATTATTCTGATCATCGGTGCAGGCGGCGCTTTCAAGCAGGTTCTGATCAACAGCGGCGTCGGCAATGCCATCGCCGAAATTGCAACCGGCGCCAATATCAACGTGATTCTGTTCGCATGGCTTGTCGCGGCGCTCATTCGCATCGCAACCGGTTCTGCAACCGTAGCCATGACAACCGCCGCTGGAATCGTTGCTCCTGTACTTGCGATGACGCCGGGCGCCAATGTGGAGCTAGTGGTACTCGCTACCGGAGCAGGCTCCATCGTACTGTCCCACGTGAACGATGCCGGCTTCTGGATGGTAAAAGAATTCTTTAATATGACAGTAGCCCAGACGCTAAAATCCTGGACCGTGCTGGAAACGATATTGTCCGTGACCGGGCTCGTGTTGGCTCTTGTTCTGAATGTAATTGTATAATGAAGCAATAAGACACATGAGGGCTCCCGAAGCGCTGTTTTTTAAGCAGCTGCCGGGTGCCCTTACGTAGAAAGAAGGTAGGTCTCTTGAGTACACATAACTATATGATCGGCGTCGATATCGGAACAACAAGCACCAAAGCGGTCCTTTTCAAGGAGAACGGTGAGGTCGTTGCCAAGGCCGGCGGCGAATATCCGCTGCTTACCCCGACGCCCTCTACGGCCGAACAAGACCCGGAACAAATCTTTCAAACCGTCATCGCCTCTGTTCAAGGTGTCATGACGCAGAGCGGGATCGATCCGGCTCAAGTGCTGTTCGTGTCCTTTAGCGCAGCCATGCACAGCGTCATTGCCGTGGACAGCCAGGGCACCCCTCTGACCCGCTGCATTACCTGGGCGGATAACCGCAGTGCAGCCTGGTCGGCGAAGCTCAAAAAGGAACTTGGCGGCATGGAGCTGTACCTTAGAACCGGAACTCCGATACATCCCATGTCACCCGTAACCAAGCTGATGTGGATGCGCCATGAGCTGCCCTCCCTCTTTTCGCAAGCAGCCAAATTCATTTCGATCAAAGAATACGTTTATTTCAAGCTGTTCGGCCAATATGTCGTTGATCATTCCATTGCTTCCAGCACCGGGATGATGAACCTTGAAGCGTTGGCATGGGATCCGCAGGCGCTGGAGCTTGCCGGCATCACCGAGGACCATTTGTCGACCATCGTCCCTACTACACATATCATGGAGGGCTTAAAAAGAGAGTATGCCGCAGCCATGGGGCTCTCCGCCTTCACGCCGTTCGTGCTCGGCGCTGCCGACGGAGTTCTGTCGAACCTGGGCGTGAACGCCATCCAGCCGGGCGTCGTTGCGGCCACGATCGGTACGAGCGGCGCCATCCGTACGGTCGTCGACAAGCCGATGACCGATCCGAAAGGACGTATTTTCTGCTATGCATTGACGGAGAAGCATTGGGTCATCGGCGGCGCGGTCAATAATGGGGGCATGATTTTCCGCTGGGTTCGCGATGAATTTGCCGCCTCCGAGATCGAAACGGCCAAGCGTCTGGGCATCAATCCCTATGATGTGCTGACCAAAATCGCGGATCGTATTCCGCCCGGCTCGAACGGACTCCTATTCCACCCGTACCTGACGGGAGAACGCGCGCCATTATGGGATCCGAATGCCCGCGGCTCGTTCTTTGGCTTAACCCTCAATCATAAAAAAGAGCATATGATCCGCTCCGTGCTGGAAGGCGTGATCTTTAATATGTATACCGTTCTGCTGGCGATGGAGGAACAAATCGGCCGGCCGGCCAAAATTCATGCCACCGGCGGTTTCGCCCGTTCACCGATCTGGCGACAGATGATGGCGGATATTTTTGACCAGCAGGTGATCGTGCCGGAAAGCTACGAGAGCTCTTGCCTTGGCGCAGTGGTCCTTGGACTGTACGCCACAGGCAGAGTGGAATCGCTCGATATCGTCGAGACGATGGTCGGCGGCACCCATGAACACCAGCCCGTGAAAGAAAGCGCCGATATTTATAAAGCGCTGCTGCCGATTTTTATCCGCATTTCCCGGAAGCTGGAGGAAGATTATGAGGCGATTACCGAATTCCAACGCCGATTCGAGAACGCATAAGCTTACTATAGTAAGAAAAACACCGTTTGACGTACCTTCTCAGAAAACAGCAGGCATCCGATGTTGTTTTCTTCGATAATAGTCAGGGTGGCCCTGCTTCTAAGTTATAAACGTTCGTATATCTTAAAGAAAAGCCCGTTCTCGCTGGATCCGATCCATGCCGAAAACGGGCTTTTTTTGTCATAATGCATGCGCAAAAAATATCCACAATGAGAATCCCATACCGAAAATTCCCCCTGCCTTGCACATAAAGAAGTAGAAGTCGCTGGGCTCCGGATTATCATACATCCAGTTTGATGGCGAAATATGAAACATAAACCGCTGGAAAGGCTCATATCTGAAGAAGCTCCAGTTCATGATCCCTATCCCGAGCGCCAACAAAAAGAATCCTATGCTGCCATTCGGGTCATGAAACCGCTCGTCAGCAGCCTTGGCCAGCTCCGTGGGGAAATAGCGGGGCTCATCCGGATCGGATCGATAAACTTGGCCGCTGCCGTCCGTGAACCTCATGCCGGGTATCACCATCTCCCCCTTCTCGTCGTATGCAAGAAAGCTCCGGTCTCCAAACGGTTCCACGCGGTAGTTACCGTCAGGATAGATCACTTCATATGATGCCGAATGTCCCGATCTGTGACCATATGCCCGTATTTCATATATTTCGCCGGCAATCTCAACCCTATTCCCCTCTTCACCGGCATGGACATAGATTGGCTCCCCGCGGCCAAATGATCCTGTACTCGATGGTCCCGTTTCCCGAATCGGCATATTTCGAGTACTTAATGTCTTCCATATGGAACACTTTCTTCGAATAATAGCTCTGAGCCCATACCGTGATCAGAACCAATAGGGCGGCCAGTGCAAGCAGCACCCCTATTTTTCTCCAGCTCAAGCCCTTCCCTTCGGTCCGCATCCATGGTTCCCCCGCTCCATTTTTCCTTATAGTACGGTCGTTCGCAAAGAAGGTTGCAAGGGAAGAGCCTATAAACAGATGCTTTTAAACTTCTTCACTTATTGCGCGGGTGCGGTCCGAGTCATTCTTGAACGGTCGCCGACCATTCGACGCCATAAGTTCTGAATCTATCATCTGAGATCGACTAGAGAGCCACTATTAAATTGAGTCACAACAAAAAGCCCTCAAATGGAAACTTGGAGATTCCGTTTGAGGACTTTGGATGACTATCCACAGCTATTTTTCACCTTTGGTCGATTGTGCGGCTGCTAGAACATTCAACCAGAAGTTATGAACAGATGGTGAGACAAGAAAATTCTGCTTGCCAATCGGACAAGCTGTGAATAATTTTTCGCGCTTTGAGGCCAATGATGTCGAATGCCGAACAGATTATAAACAATATATAGTGGTGTGAATAATAATTATGCACAACGTATTGAATTTGTGGATAAATTAGCGACATACATTGAAAATAAGGCCTTCTTTTGCTATGATGATATTACTTTTGGTTGTGAATATGTGAATGAAGCTATAATATTATCAACAGGCTGTGGATAAAGTTGTGAACAATTTCAATTTATCCATATTTTTTTGTTTCCACAGGAGTTAGTTCTGGGGATAATTAGACATCATTCATTTTCTTTCGACAATTCCACACATGGCTCTAGCCACATTTGGAAGATTTAAAGGAGTGACAGTTTTGGAAAGCCATACTTCCGAATTATGGCAAGAAATATTATCGATCATACAAACCAAGCTGAGCAAACCGAGTTTTGACACTTGGTTTAAAGCTACCAAGGCATTGACCATTAACGATCACTCCGTCGTCATTTCCGCGCCGACAACGTTTGCTGTGGAATGGCTGGAGAGCCGATACACCAAGCTGGTTAGTGCAACCGTGCTGGAGGTGGTGGGCAAGCAGGTCGACGTTCGCTTCGTGATCGAAGAGACGAAGGCACATGAACCTGCTCCGCAGCAGCCCTCGCCGCCGCTTGAAATATCCGGTGAAGAAATTCAGTCCCATATGCTGAACCCGAAGTATACGTTTGACACATTTGTCATCGGCTCGGGCAACCGGTTCGCACATGCTGCCTCGCTCGCCGTTGCCGAAGCTCCGGCTAAGGCGTATAACCCGTTATTCCTATATGGTGGAGTAGGCCTTGGAAAAACGCACTTGATGCATGCCATCGGCCACTACATTTTGGAGCACAATCCCAGCAGCAAAGTCGTGTACATTTCCTCCGAGAAATTCACCAACGAGTTCATCAACTCCATTCGGGACAACCGCGCAGAAAGCTTCCGCAACAAGTACCGCAACGTTGATATTCTGCTCATTGACGATATCCAGTTCTTGGCCGGGAAAGAATCGACGCAGGAGGAATTTTTCCATACGTTTAACGCCCTGCATGAAGAGCGGAAGCAGATTATCATATCCAGTGACCGTCCCCCCAAGGAGATCCCGACGCTGGAAGAACGGCTCCGTTCCCGCTTCGAATGGGGATTGATCACCGACATTCAACCGCCGGATCTGGAGACTCGGATCGCCATCCTTCGCAAGAAGGCCAAGGCCGAGAATCTGGATATTCCAAACGAAGCCATGATGTATATCGCCAATCAGATCGATACGAACATTCGTGAGCTTGAAGGTGCCCTTATCCGTGTCGTCGCTTATTCCTCCCTGACCAATCAGGACGTTACAACGCATCTGGCAGCCGAAGCCTTGAAGGATATCATTCCGTCCAGCCGGCCGAGAATGATTACGATTCAGGATATCCAACAAAAGGTCGGCGAGTATTACAACCTGAGACTGGAAGACTTCAAAGCCCGCAAACGGACCAAAGCCGTCGCGTTTCCGCGGCAAATTGCCATGTACTTGTCCCGCGAATTAACCGACTATTCCCTTCCCAAGATCGGAGAGGCATTCGGAGGCCGGGATCATACCACTGTCATTCATGCCCATGAGAAGATTACACAATCTCTGAAAACGGACCAGGAGCTTTTCAAAGTGGTCAATAACATTACGGAGAAAATCAAAAATCCAACCTGAACAAGTTCAAAGCCTATGCACAATCTATACACATGTGGATAGGCTTAATTTTATGCCTTTTACGAGGCTTATCCACATATTCAGTGTCCCTATTACTATTACTAATAATAATTAATAAATAAATTAACCATAAAGAGGGGAATCCCCTTGGCTTTCGCCAAGAGAAAAACCCCCTCTCATTTTTCCGTAAGGAGTGAACTTGATGAAAATCAGCATATTAAAAAATGTATTAAACGAATCCATTCAACACGTATCGAAGGCGATCTCCAGCCGAACCACGATTCCGATCCTCAGCGGCATTAAACTGGATGTCACGTATTCGGGCGTCACGCTAACAGCCAGCGATACGGATATTTCCATTCAATCGTTTATTCCTGCGGAGGATGAGAAGCATACCATCGTTCAGGTAGAGCAGCCTGGCAGCGTTGTGCTGCCAGCCAAATTCTTCGTTGAAATCATCAAGAAACTGCCTTCCCAGGAAATTCAGATGGAGGTCAAAGAAAACTTTCAGACCTTTATTTCTTCGGGGGCCACGGAAATCCAGATGGTCGGCTTGGATCCGGAGGAATTCCCGGTATTGCCTAACATCGAGGGCAGCCAAACCGTTTCTTTGCCAGGTGATCTGTTGAAAAACATGATCAAACAAACGGTATTCTCCATTTCCACCCATGAAACCACGCCTATTTTGACGGGTGTATTATGGAGTCTGAACGACAATGAGCTGAAATTTACGGCCACGGACCGTCACAGACTGGCTACTCGCTCCGCCCATCTTGAGGGAGCTGACGGCATTACGTTCAACAATGTCGTAATTGCGGGCAAAACGCTGAACGAGCTGAGCAAAATCATTCCAGACCAAAATACGCTGGTTGATATCGTTGTCGCGGATAATCAGGTATTATTTAAAATTGACCGTGTTCTGTTCTATTCCCGTATATTGGACGGTATTTATCCCGATACTTCTAGAATTATTCCAACCTCGCATAAAACAGAACTGGTTTTGGACACAAAAAAATTAAGCGAGTCGATCGACCGTGCCTACCTGCTCTCCAAAGAGGAGAAAACGAACATTGTTCTCCTGCAAACGATGGAACATGGCGGCATCGAGATCTCTTCCAGCTCTTCCGAGCTTGGTAAAGTGCGTGAGGAATTGGACCTGATCGATTTCAAAGGGGAGCCGCTGCGCATCTCGTTCAACTCGAAATACATGCTGGACGTGCTCAAGGTGGTTGAAAGCGAACAGCTGATGATCGCTTTCATGGGCGTCATGAGCCCGATCATCCTGAAGCCGCTCGACGACAGCAAGAGCCAATATATTATTCTGCCGTACCGTACGGCCAATTAAAGTTATCCCCATGTTGATAGGGATGAAAGGACGAAGTCATGAAACAAATTTTTATCCACAGTGAATATATCAAGCTGGATCAGTTCTTGAAGCTATCCGATTGCGTATCCACAGGTGGGATGGCGAAGGCGCTGCTCGCGGAAGGGGCAGTTCTGGTCAACGACGAGAAGGAAGAGCGGCGCGGACGCAAACTGGTTCCCGGCGACATCGTCAAGGTAGAGGATTGCGGGACGTTTCAGGTGGCAGCACAATAGACAGCCTCCCGCAGCCGCTTTGGCGCTAAGCGCGGAAGACGAGGGAGAGGATAAGCTTGTTTGTCAAAAATGTCAGCCTGCAGCATTACCGAAATTACGAGAAGCTGCAGCTTGAGGCATTTGGCGATGTCAATCTGATCATCGGACGCAATGCCCAAGGAAAGACGAATTTGATGGAGGCGCTCTTCGTGCTTGCTTTAACGAAGAGCCACCGTACCTCCAAGGATCGCGAATTGATCGGCTTTGAGCAGTCCAGTGCCCATATATCTGCCGAGATTGACCGCAAGTACGGCACTCTGAGGCTGGAACTGAGCTTGTCTCAGCAGGGGAAGAAGGCAAAAATCAACGGGCTTGAGCAGCGGAAGCTTAGCGATTTCATCGGCTCGCTCAATGTCGTGATGTTTGCGCCCGAGGATCTGGAGATTGTCAAAGGCACGCCGGGGGTCCGCCGCCGGTTTCTTGACATGGAAATCGGGCAGGTGGCCCCCAGCTACCTGTTTCATCTGCAGCAATACCAGAAGGTGCTCGTGCAGCGCAACAATCTACTGAAGCAATTGTGGGGGAAGGGCAGCGCCGAGCAGGCGATGCTTGAAATTTGGAACAGCCAATTGGCAGAACATGGTGTTAAAATCGTCAAGAAGAGGAAACAATTTATAAAAAAGCTGCAAAAGTGGGCGGAAAGCATCCATCAGGGGATCACCAACGGCCTGGAAGACCTCTCTTTGCACTACCTTCCATCCTTTGCCGACGCGGAGGAAGAAGATGAAGCTGTCTTATTTGAGACATTTATGATAAAATTATCACAAATGAAAGAGCAAGAAATACGGCGTGGTATGACATTGGCAGGTCCTCATCGAGATGATCTGGCTTTTTATATTAATGGCAAAGAAGTCCAAACGTATGGATCTCAAGGTCAGCAGCGGACGACGGCGCTATCTTTGAAACTGGCTGAAATCGAGCTGATACAGGAAGAGATCGGTGAATATCCGGTGCTGCTTCTGGATGATGTGCTTTCTGAATTGGATCCGTACCGGCAGACACAATTGATCGAGACATTCCAGAGCAAAGTGCAGACATTCATCACGGCGACGGGCATTGAGAGTTTGAATACCGACAAATTGAAGGGTGCCAGCATTTTTCATGTCCATGACGGACAGGTGGGCTCTTAAGGAGTGATTCCATATGTATATTCATTTGGGCGGAGAGAAGATCATCCGTTCGTCAGAGCTGGTTGGGATATTCGATATCTCGATAGAGAAATCCTCGAAAATCTCCAAGCAGTTCGTCACGCATGCCCAGCAGCATAAAGTCGTGGAGTTGATTGGCGAAGAGGATCCGAAATCCATCGTGGTGACGAAATCGATCGTCTATTACTCTCCGATTTCCTCTGCAACACTTAAGAAACGAGCGAATCATTTTGTAGCTCAGGCATAACAGAATCTGTAGAAGTAGGTGAAGGCATGTCTATGAATCAACCGACATATGATGAGAATCAGATTCAGGTACTGGAAGGATTGGAAGCCGTTCGTAAACGGCCGGGTATGTATATCGGATCTACCAGTGCCAAGGGTTTGCATCATTTGGTATGGGAAGTTGTGGACAATAGTATTGACGAAGCGATGGCGGGAATATGCGACCATATCGAAATCATTGTCCATGAGGATAACAGCATAACCGTTATCGATAACGGTCGCGGCATTCCGGTCGGCGAGAACGCTAAGCTGAAGAAGTCGACGCTGGAAGTGGTTATGACCGTCCTTCATGCCGGCGGTAAATTTGGCGGCGGCGGATATAAAGTATCCGGCGGTCTGCATGGTGTCGGCGTTTCGGTCGTGAATGCTCTGTCTTCGAAAGTCGTGGTTCAGGTCAAACGTGACGGGAACATCTACCAGCAGGAATATCATCGCGGCGTACCCCAATATGACATCAAAATCATCGGGGATTCCGACGATCACGGGACGACGGTAACCTTCCTGCCGGATCCGGAGATTTTCACGGAAACGACGGTCTATGACTATACAACTCTCCTGACGCGGATCCGTGAGCTGGCGTTCCTGAACAAGGGCATTGCGCTTACGCTGACGGACGAACGTACCGGGGCCTCCGACTACTTCAAGTACGAGGGCGGTATTATCGAATACGTCAAATTCCTGAATGAGAAGAAGGAAGCTCTGCACGAAGACCCGATCTATGTGGAGGGTTCCCGGGATAACATTCAGGTGGAAGTGTCGCTTCAGTATAACGACAGCTATACCGAGAATATTTATTCTTTTGCCAATAATATCAACACGCACGAAGGCGGAACGCATGAATCCGGCTTTAAGAGCGCGCTCACCCGGATCATCAATGACTATGCCCGCAAAACGGGATTGATCAAAGACAATAATAACAACCTGTCGGGTGACGACGTGCGCGAAGGATTGACGGCGATCATTTCGGTCAAAGTGCCGGAGCCGCAATTCGAAGGACAAACGAAGACCAAGCTCGGCAACAGCGAAGTGCGCGGGATCGTGGAATCCTTGTTCGCGGAGAAGCTGCAGGAGTTCCTGCAGGAGAACCCTGCGGTTTCCCGCCGGATCCTGGAGAAGGCGCTCCAAGCATCGCGTGCCCGCGAAGCGGCGCGTAAAGCCCGCGAGATGACGCGCCGGAAGAGCGCCCTTGAAGTCAGCGCATTGCCGGGTAAACTGGCGGACTGCTCCTCCAAGGACGCTTCCATCAGTGAGCTGTACATCGTCGAAGGTGACTCTGCCGGCGGTTCCGCCAAGCAGGGGCGCGATCGGCATTTCCAGGCGATTTTGCCGCTGCGTGGTAAAATTCTCAACGTCGAAAAGGCGCGGCTTGACCGCATCCTGTCCAATGCGGAGATCCGAGCCATCATTACGGCTCTGGGCACGGGGATTGCGGAGGATTTCGATCTCTCCAAAGCCCGTTACCACAAAATCATTATCATGACCGATGCCGACGTCGACGGTGCTCATATTCGTACCTTGCTGCTGACGTTCTTCTACCGTTACATGCGTAAGCTGGTGGAAGCGGGTTATATCTACATCGCCCAACCGCCGCTCTTCAAGATCGAGCGCAACAAGGTGATCCGGTATGCCGGCAGTGAGAGAGAACGCGACGAGATCATCAAGGAATTTGGCGAGAACGTCAAAATCAACGTACAGCGTTACAAAGGTCTCGGCGAGATGAACGCCGGTCAGCTGTGGGAGACAACGATGGATCCCGAGAGCCGTACGATGCTTCAGGTGACGATCGAGGATGCGATCTTGGCCGATACCTTGTTTGATACCCTGATGGGCGATAACGTGGAGCCGCGCCGGGATTTCATTCAGGAGCATGCGAAGTCGGTCCGGAATTTGGACGTATAAAGTACTGCAAGCTAAAGAGGGGTATCCCCAAGGTCTGTGAAGGCCTCAGGGGAATACCCCTTTTTTCGTTAATAACGGGCACAGGCCGTGAGTCGTCGCATAACAGGACCCAACCATTCAGAGAGACTTGCTAACCGGTTTTTTTGGCTTTCTTCTTGCCGGATAAATTACGTCCGTAAGCATTGGCGTATTTTTCTACCTGTTTGTAGATGCTGGGATCCTTGAAGAATTTCTTGAACGGGAACAGGGCAGGTTTGGTATTAACCTCCAGGATCCAAATGTTCCAGCGATTGTCAATCGCAACATCCAGGCCGATTTCTTTCAGGTTCGGATACGTTTTTTGCAGCTGCGAAGCGACGTTCACTCCAAGCGTATTCAGTTCTCTACGGATATTCCCCGCTTCTTCAGCCGTCATATGCTCGAGCATCAGCGGTTTGTAGTGATGAACCACGCCGCCGCTGTGATGGTTGGTAATGATTTTATTTTTGGCCGCGACCCGGCCGATTATTCCTGTGCTCACCCACTGACCGGAAGGACTCTTCTGGGTAAGTACACGAAGATCAAAGGGACGGTCCTTATGGCGGAGCAGGTGGATGCCTTGCTGAACCAGATAGTCCTTGCCCTGAAACAAGGCGCTTAATGTTTTATGGAGACTCTCCAGAGAGGTAAATACTTCGGTTTTATGGTCGTAACGAAGCATGTAGGAAGCATCCTTTGTTTCATCAGTATCCGCGGTTTGGGAATGGAGCTGTTCGACCGACATCACGCCGATGCCGTAGGTCCCTCGGTCAGGCTTGATATACACAAGCGTATGCGTATTCAGCATGTCTTCAAGCGTCTCCAATGAATATAGGCGGGTAGCCGGAACATAAGAGGCGAGGCCTTTGTTTTTCAACAGTATTTTCGTTTTCGCCCACTTGCTTGCAACGCGTTGGATAGTCAAACATCTTCATCCTTTCTTAGCTGTATGATTGGAGTGACAGGATTTTGCCTGTCTCGTGATACAAACTCGCACTATCGGTTGATTTAAAAGAGTGTGGGTGCCTCTGACAAGAGAGGGGATGCCCGGAAAACATAGGACAAGTATGACAAACAGTGGTATAATATAAAGATGTGATGATTCGAAAAGTCCTTTGCAATGCATTGTATGTGAAAAGGGGCACGGAGGACAGGGCGTATATCCCGGTTTCCGGGCAAAAATCATGCTTTCACTTGATCCATCCCGTGTTTAATTGTGCGATGTTTGTGAAAGTAATATAATAAAGGTTAGTGCGTTTCTAGGTTTCTGATCACTATTCTGCTTTTTTCACATAGATCAAGGCATGGTTGATAGGAAAATGAAGGAGGTCCAGCATGGCGGAAGAAAATTTCTCCCAAATCAAAGATCGGGACATTGGTACCGAGATGCGCGAGTCCTTTATGGATTACGCGATGAGCATCATTGTCAGCCGGGCTTTGCCGGATGTACGGGACGGAATGAAGCCAGTACACCGTCGTATTCTGTATGCGATGTCCGAACTTGGAATGGCTCCGGATAAACCGCATAAGAAATCGGCAAGAATCGTAGGCGAAGTTATTGGTAAGTACCATCCTCATGGTGATTCCGCAGTTTATGAATCCATGGTCCGGATGGCGCAGGACTTCTCCATGCGTTACATGCTTGTTGATGGGCACGGGAACTTCGGTTCCATCGACGGCGATATGGCAGCGGCTATGCGGTATACCGAGGCTCGTTTATCGAAGATTGCCATGGAAATGCTGCGTGATATTAATAAAGAGACAATAGACTTTGCTCCGAACTATGACGGCGAGGAGCAGGAGCCGGTGGTTCTTCCTGCGCGTTATCCTAACCTGCTGGTAAACGGCGTGTCAGGGATCGCGGTAGGGATGGCTACCAATATTCCGCCTCACAATCTTGGTGAAGTCATCGATGGTGTACAGGCGATGATTCGTAACCCTGACATCACGCCGATGGAACTGATGGAATACATCCAAGGACCGGATTTCCCGACAGCGGGTTATATTCTGGGACGTGAAGGCATTCGCCAGGCTTATCGTACGGGCCGCGGTTCCGTAACGATGCGGGCGAAGGCGACGATCGAAGAGAATAATAACAAGGCGCGCATTGTCGTTCATGAGATTCCATATCAAGTGAACAAGGCCCGTCTGGTTGAGAAAATTGCGGAATTGGTTCGCGAAAAACGAATTGACGGCATTACGGATCTGCGCGATGAATCGGACCGTAACGGCATGCGGATTGTCATTGAGCTGCGCCGGGACGTCAACCCGAATGTCGTTTTGAATAACCTGTACAAGCATACGGCCATGCAGTCGAATTTCGGCATTAATATGCTGGCCATCGTGAACAACGAACCGAAGATTTTGAACCTGCGCGACGTGCTGTTCCACTATTTGGAGCATCAGGTCACCGTTATCCGCCGCCGGACGGAGTTCGAACTTAAGAAGGCGGAGGCCCGCGCTCATATTCTCGAAGGTTTGCGTGTTGCACTGGATCATCTCGATGAGGTCATTGCCCTCATTCGCGCTTCCCAAACCACAGAGGCTGCCCGCGAGGGCTTGATGGAGCGTTTCGGTCTCAGTCATGAGCAGGCACAGGCCATTCTGGATATGCGTCTGCAGCGCTTGACCGGACTCGAACGGGAGAAGATCGAGAACGAATATCAGGAATTGCTTGCCAGAATCGCGGAACTCCGTGAAATCTTGGCTAATGAGCATCTTGTGCTTCAGATCATCAATGATGAGCTGCAAGAGATTAAGGAACGCTTCGCGGATGAGCGCCGCACCGAAATTACGGTCGGGGAAGACAGCATCCTGGACGAGGATCTGATTCCGCGCGAAGAAGTGATCATCACCATTACGCATACGGGTTACATCAAGCGTCTGCCTGCCAACACCTATCGCAGCCAGAAGCGGGGCGGACGCGGCGTTGTGGGGATGGATACGAAGAGCGAGGACTTTGTCGAGCATCTCTTCGTCACGAATTCCCACCATTACCTGATGTTCTTTACAGATAAAGGGAAGGCGTACCGGTTAAAAGCCTATGAAATTCCAGAGCTGAGCCGTACCGCCCGCGGAACGCCGATCATCAACCTGATTCAAATTGAACAGGGCGAATCGATCAATGCCGTGATTCCGGTGGAGAACTTTGACAGCGATAATTACCTGTTCTTTGCAACACGCCAGGGCGTCGTTAAGAAAACCCCGCTTGAGGATTATGTGAATATCCGCAAGGGCGGTCTGATTGCGATTAATCTGCGCGAGGACGATTCCCTGATCGAGGTGAAGCTGACGGACGGTCAGCAAGAAATCATTATGGGAACGGCGCAAGGAATGTCCATCCGCTTCAAGGAGAGCGATGTTCGCTCAATGGGAAGAAGCGCGACCGGTGTGAAAGGGATCACGCTGGACGACAATGATGAAGTCATTGGCATGGACGTAGTGGACCAGGAGCTAGATATCCTCATTGTAACGACCAAAGGTTACGGTAAGCGGACGCCTGCAAGCGACTACCGCAGCCAGACCCGCGGCGGTAAAGGGATCAAGACCATCAATATTACGGAGAAGAATGGACCGGTTGTGGCACTGAAGGTCGTGAAATCGGAAGAAGACCTCATGATCATTACGGCAAGCGGCACCATCATCCGTACAAGCATGGAGGGCATCTCCACCATGGGCCGCTATGCTCAAGGCGTGAAGCTGATCAACATCCGCGAGGACGATGCCGTAGGTACCGTCTGCCGTGCGGATAAGAGCGATGAGCCGGATTCCGACGAAGAGGGAGAAGTAGGCCAAGACGGCGCAGAACCAATCGAGCCGGCCGAGCCGACCGAAGAATAACGAAGAAGCTTGGCATGGATGCAGATTTGCATCCATGCTCTTTTTTGTTTTATAGGATTACAAATTCAGGGAATTGGTATTGTACAGGCTGCGGAAGACGAACTATAATATGTATATTATAAGGTGAAGTTAGCTGCCATGACGCAGCTTAATAGATGGAGAGGGTTGATCATGACGATCAAAGCCGTAAATGAAGTGGTGGCCGGAGTAAAGCTGGCTAAAGATGTACATACGCCTCTGGGGGGACTGTTGCTTCAAAAAGGCAAGGTCTTGCTTCCCCGGGATCTGGAAGTGTTGAAGGCTTTCATGGTGGACCATGTTACCGTAGAGTCCGTTGAAGCGGAGAGCACAAGAATACCAACCGTAAAATCCGCAGGGCAAAAGCCTTCGCTGATCTTTACGGGGAATCAACAGGGCAACGGGAACGAAGAAGCGCCTGCCCGAAAAGATCTGGCCTTGCATGAGGAATATGACAAGACCATGACCTTGGTCAAAAACTGTTATCAATCCGCAATAACGGGCGAGCTTCGAATGTATGAAGTTCGTAATCAGATGGAAAACTTATTGAAGCACCAACATGAGTATCACATTCTTAAATTTATTCCACGCATGACGAATCGCCATGATTACCGGTATCACAGTGCTGTGCTTTGCGCCCTTTCCTCCTATAAGCTGGCACAATGGGTAGGGCTTCCGCAGAAAGATTGGATGCAGGTCGCTTTTGCAGGATTGCTGCATGATATCGGAAATGCCAAGATTGATCCCATTGTGTTGAATAAACCTTCCAAGCTAACCGAAGAAGAGAACGAGGAAGTACGTCAGCATACGACCTATGGTTATCAGATTCTCAAGAATGTGGCGGCGGTGAATGAAGGAGTACGGCTCGCAGCTCTTCAGCATCATGAAAAAGTGGATGGCTCCGGATATCCGCTCCGCCTTGAGGGGAACAAGATTCATATCTATGCCAAGATCGTCGCCGTTACGGATATCTTTCATGCGATGACATTGGATAAGTTCTATCGGAATGCCCAGTCGCCCTATGTTGTGCTGGAACAAATCCAGCTGGAGGCCTTCGGCAAGCTGGACCCCAAAATCGTCCAGACATTTATTCAGAAGGTAACCGCCCTCCATTCAGGTACTTGCGTGCGCCTGAGCAATGGGACTTCGGGAGAGATTGTTTTTACCGATAGCCAGCATCCAACCAGACCGATGGTATCCGTTCAGGGAGAGATCATTAACCTGATGCAGCAGCGGCAGCTCTATATAGAAGAAGTCATTTACTGATTTATTCTAAAAAAGGGTTGACCTACATAGAAATGCTGTGGTATATTATTTTTTGCCGCTTCTGAGCGGGAATATATCGCAGCTTTCAATGAATTAAAAGTTTTTCAAAAAAAAGCTTGCTAAGTAACTGAGAATGTGATATATTATAAGAGTTGCTGATGCGAACGAGATTCGCTGGTGACAAAGAAG